>NZ_JAOQJV010000011.1:0-82820 GCF_025567415.1 Dorea ammoniilytica | reverse complement strand
CCGATGGTTAAACGACAGCAATACTATGCTTCACTGCAGGGGGCTGCATAAGGTCGAACATTCTTGAGAATAAAGTGTAAACCAATATTGACAATATCAGAGCGAGACTGGCAAGATTGCCTACTGGCGCTGCTCCGGCGGTGCCAAAACGAACTGCGGCATCAAGGGAATCCGAGAACCGGAGCTTATGGAGATTACCGCGCAGGTCATGGGCACTCCCGAATTTGATGGAGATGCCTTCCGGGAGCGGGTCGACCACATCACGATGGTGGAAAGCGGCAAACTGGAGTACACCTTCCTTGACGGCCACACGCAGGAAGCGGAATACTCGACTGAAAAGCCGAGTCACCCTTGGAGCGAAGAACAGAGAGCCAAGTTCAAGGAATCCGTCAAAGGCAGCTACACGCCAGAGCGCCGCAAGGCCATGAGCGAACACATGAAGAAAGTAAGGAGTGAGAAGCATTGGGCGTCCAAAAGAAAGTAAAGACCATACCGGCCACGCTGACCCGATTCACCGCGTCGCCGATAACAGAACAGAAAAAGCGCAAGGTGGCTGGTTACGCTCGTGTTTCCACAGACCATGACGACCAGTTCAGCAGCTACGAAGCGCAGATTGACTACTACACCAACTACATCAAAGGCCGCGACGATTGGGAGTTCGTTGAGGTCTACACGGATGAAGGCATCACCGGCACCAGCACCAAGCACCGCGAAGGCTTCAAGCAGATGATTGCGGACGCTCTCGACGGCAAGATTGACCTTATCGTCACCAAGTCGGTCAGCCGATTTGCCCGAAACACCGTAGACAGCTTGACCACCATCCGCCAGCTCAAGGAGGCCGGTGTTGAGGTCTATTTTGAAAAAGAGAACATCTGGACATTCGATGGTAAAGGCGAGCTGCTGCTTACCGTCATGTCCTCGCTGGCACAGGAAGAAAGCCGCAGCATTTCCGAGAACTGCACTTGGGGCCAGAGAAAGCGCTTTGCAGACGGAAAGGTCAGTGTTCCGTTCCAGCGCTTCCTTGGCTACGACCGTGGCCCGGATGGGAATCTGGTGGTCAACCGGGAGCAGACAGTCATCGTCAAACGCATCTACAGCTTGTTCCTACAGGGCATGACCTACCACGGCATCGCCGATGCACTGACCAAAGACGGCATCCCGACACCCGGCGGCAAGAAGAAATGGAGCATCTCCACCGTCAAAAGCATCCTCAGCAATGAGAAGTACAAAGGCGATGCGCTCCTTCAGAAAAGCTACACCGTCGATTTCCTGACCAAGAAGACCAAGGTCAACGAAGGCGAAATCCCGCAGTACTATGTCGAGGACAACCATGAAGCCATCATCGACCCGGAAGTATTCGAGATGGTGCAGCGGGAAATGGCCAAGCGCGGCAAGGGCAAAAAGTACCACAGCGGAGTCCACGCCTTTTCCACCAAAATCAAGTGTGGAGAATGCGGAAGCTGGTACGGCTCAAAGGTGTGGCACTCCAACAGCAAGTACCGCAAGACCATCTGGCAATGCAATCACAAATTCGATGGCGACTGCCGCTGCCAGACACCGCACCTGACGGATGAAGAAATCCAGCTGCACTTCCTTTCGGCGGCGAACAAGCTGCTGGCCACAAAGGCTGCGGTCATCGCCAACGGCAGAGAGATGCAGGCACTCCTGTTCGACACCACCGAGCTGGAAGCGGAACAGGCCCAGCTCCTCGAAGAAACGCAGGTGGTTTCCGACATGGTACAGCAGGCCATTCAAGAGAACGCCCGCACTGCTCTGAACCAGACCGAATACCAGAAACGCTACGACAGCTTGGTACAGCGCTTCGACCGGGCCAAGACCCGACTGGAAGAAGTCACCGCCGAGATTCAGGAAAAGCAGACGGCCAGCGCCAACATGGGAACCTTCCTGAATGCCTTTGAACAGATGCCGGATGCGCTGGCAGAGTTCTCCCTTGAAAGCTGGCACAGCATGGTAGACTTCGCCACCGTCTACAGCATCGACGACATCCGCTTCACCTTCAAGAACGGACAGGAAATCCAAGCATAATCCCATAGATGCACGAACGCCTCACTACTGGTTTTGATGCCAGCGGTGAGGCGCTTTTTTTGTTTTTCAATTCGTCAAACTGAAATTTATATAATTATTCCTCTAACTTTCCCCATTTTATAGGCTTTCCTGCCTGTCCATTAGTGAAATGATATGTAGTTTCCCTTATTTTTGCCCTTATGAGATAATCACAAGGGAAATAAGGGAATTTTTTTTAATCATTGCCTACCACTTTATCAAGAAGCCGAACCGATTTTCGTTTCGCATCTCTTGTGGAGTGAGCATAGACATTCATTGTGGTACTTACATCTGAGTGTCCTAATAATTCCTGCACATCTTTTGGAGCAGCTCCATTTGCCAAAAGGTTGCTTGTATAGGTGTGACGTAACTGGTGGAAATGAAAGCCTTCAAATCCCTCTAATGTTTTTGCCACCTTTCTGCATACCGTCCCCAAAGTAGTCGGAAGTTCCAGACAACCATCCGGTCTTAAGCAGACGAAAGAAATTTCTTTATAATCTGCCGGGACTTCCTCTGTTCTGTCTAAGCAGTAATATTCGTAGTACACTCTGTTTTTCTCTTTGACCTCTTTGTAGTAGTTCGTGTGATAAAGTTCTCCGTACTGCATTCGATTTTTTAACTGCTCTTTCCGGGCATTGCGGAAAATCTCTACCAGCGTATCTCCAAAATCAACAATCCTCACTTTTTTCCGCTTGGTTGGTCCGATGATATATTTGCGCTTTGAGCCATCATATCGGATGCTGCGTCTTATGGTAAGGCATTGTTCTTCCAGATTTACGTCCTGCCATGCCAAACCACAGGCTTCTCCAATACGAAGCCCGGCATAATAGGCTATCTGGATTGGAAGTATTGCGGCTGGGTTCTTTTTTTGAAGATACGCAAGCAGTCTTTCATAATCTTCTCGTGAAATTGGTTGGATATTTCCGTCCATGTCCTCATCCGAAAACAAATCAACTTCGTCCGTCTGATACCGCAGTTTAATATACTGCATGGGATTGAACGTAATATACTGTTTTGGAAATACTGCAAAGCGGAAAGACTGCTGCATGACTGCGGAAAAAGAATGGATGTAATCTTTGCTGTAACCCTTTCTCTCTTTTCCATCGGGATGAACTCCCCCGAAGGAAAGCAAATCAAAGAAAGATTGCAAATGCTCAGAGGTTACATTTTTTAATTTCCGTTCTGCCAGCGGATGTTTCTTAATATTTCGGATTGTTCCGAGGTAATTCTCCACAGTACCATTGCTGAGCGTACCTGTTTTTAATTCCTCCTCTGCCCACACATCCAGAAGTTGTCCGACTGTGAGATTTTCCGCTTTGGCAACAAATTTCTTTTTCTCATAATCATCCATTGCCTGACGGAGCAGCTTTTCAGTTTCACTTTTGCTTTCTGTTCCAACGCATTCTTTCTGAACAAGATTGCCGCTTGCGTCCTCTACATAGAAGCGGTAGTACCATTTCTTTCCTTTTTTTCTTACAGATCCTTTTGCCATAATCGTATGTCTCCTTTCGATATTAGACAATCGGAACTGATGAAATGCTTCGTGCGTGTAAGTATATCATAACTCCGGTTGTCTTACTATACCGATTCGGAATCTTCGTATAAGACTTCTGATAAAAGATTTGCAAGCCTTTGTTCTGCTGTTTTTGGTTTCTTGGAATAGAGCCTTACAACGTCTGCCATCTCATTAAAAGCATTGATGGTAGGAGTGATTTCCCTTAAGAACATAATCTCATTATATTCATCATTCGATTCAAACCCTATTGTTTTGGCAATATCCGTCTGACCAGCATTCCCCTTGAAGTTTTTGCAGGCGAACTGAAAGGAATCCAAAAACAGACCATATTGTTTTAACATCAGCAGTAATAAATCTTTTGAAAAAGCATCTTCTTCTTTGGTAAGGGCAAGCGGTAACTGTTCCAGAATATCTCCCATCGCATCACGAATCTGTAACTCTCTCTTATCCGTAATGTCGGTTTCATATTCATCTGTTTCCCCTTTGAGCCATTCCACAGATACATGGAGTGCTTCCGAAAGACCTTCCAGCACCATTTTTTTCGTATTGTCAATCGAACCATTCTCATAACGCAGGATTGTAGAAGCGGTAACCCCCATCTTTTCTGCGACATAAGGCTGTGTCAGATTCAATTCCAGACGGCGCTGTTTTACTCTGCTGCCTATCAGCTTGCGTAGTTCTTTATCTTTCATGCTGACTGCCTCCTTTTTCGGTATGTATGAATTATAGCATTGTTTTTCCAAAATTGCAATATGCAATATAATATTTGCTTTTAATATTTCGTAACGCTTGACAAAAAGATATGAAAAGGATATACTTACATCACAAGAATTGCATAATGCAATTTATAAGGAGGTGATTATATGACGCAAAGAAAAATTGCATTATCCATCGAAGAAGCTGCTGACTATACGGGAATCGGCAGAAACACCTTAAGACAGCTTGTAGAATGGAAAAAACTTCCAGTATTAAAGGTTGGTCGCAAAGTCCTGATTAAAACCGATATTCTGGAAATGTTTATGGAAGCGAATGAAGGTCGTGATTTGAGGGATAGAGGAAATGTAAAAGCCGTAACAAGAACTGCGGCAAATTAAAAAGGCGGCTTCCAAAGAAACCGCCAAAGGTTCTATCAGACCGAAGCCATGATATACCTACACGCAAGAAGATTATACCATGTGCTTCTTCTGATACGCAACCAAGAACTTATGTTTGCAAGAGAAAGGAGAATGTAAGAATGGCAAAATCAACAAAAAGTTATGAAGAACGAATGCTTGAAATGGAAAAGAAAGAGCAGGAAAGCCTTGAAAAGGCGAAAAGATATGCAGCACAGAAGAAAGAACTTCTGAAGCGAAAGAAAGCCGAAGAAAGTAAAAAACGAACCCATAGGCTCTGTCAGGTTGGCGGTGCGGTGGAATCCGTTCTTGGTTCGCCTATTGAGGAAGAAGACATCCCAAAGCTGATTGGTTTTCTGAAAAAGCAGGAAGCCAACGGGAAATTTTTCTCAAAGGCAATGCAGAAAGAAACAAATACCGATATGGAGGAAGTGTAATGGCGGAGGGGATGAGGTTTTCATTCCCTTCATTGCTTTTTTATGAAGGGCGCACTTATGGACAACCAGAGGTCGTCCCAATAAGTTTGCCACAAGTGGCAACCGGTCTGCGTTCACGCTTGCCGGGCTCGTTCCGTCGGCGGGGCTTTCAGCCAGACCT
Source organism: Dorea ammoniilytica (assembly GCF_025567415.1). Classification (NCBI taxonomy): domain Bacteria; kingdom Bacillati; phylum Bacillota; class Clostridia; order Lachnospirales; family Lachnospiraceae; genus Dorea; species Dorea ammoniilytica. The sequence continues at coordinate 77,531 of NZ_JAOQJV010000011.1, read as the reverse complement.
GCTCATGCCGCAGGAGGCACTCTTCGCCAGAGAGGCGCATTCCATGCAGGCTGCTATGCGCAGGGCACTCTTACGCAGAGGGCGTTCCGGCAATGCTGCTTTTCCTAAAACCGAAAGCAATGTTGCCGGAAATCTATGCCGGATGTGCAGAAAGGAGGAATCCAGACATGGCGATTTTTCATTACACAGTCAAAATAGTCGGACGAAGTAAAGGGAAATCTGTTATCTCCGCTTCCGCATATCTCAATGGGGATGTGATGAAAAACGAGGAAACCGGGAGAATCAGTTATTACACTTCTAAAAAAGAAGTGGTCTACACTCGGCTGATGATGTGTGAAAACGCACCTCCTGAATGGCAGATAGTACCAGAAGAAAATATAAAACGCTTTCAAAAATCTGTCCGATACAAAAGATCAGAAGATAAAGAAGCTGCTTTAGAAAAATTTAAAATCACATTTCAGAAACAAAGGTTATGGAATGAGGTATTGAAGATTGAAAAAAATGCAGATGCCCAACTTGGCAGGTCATTTGAATTTGCCCTTCCCAAAGAATGGAACAGACAGGAACAAATTCAATATACAACTGACTATATTCAAAAAACTTTTGTAGATAGAGGAATGTGTGCTGATTGGAGTATCCACGATAAAGGGGATGGCAACCCCCATGTCCATCTGCTTCTGACTATGCGTCCTTTTAACCCGGATCATTCTTGGGGAAAGAAAGAAGTCAAGGATTGGGATTTTCTCAGAGATAAAAACGGAAATATCGTGATTGATGAATCCCATCCGAACTGGTGGCAGGATAAGAAAAACCCTGACCGTCATGGAATCCGTATCCCTGTATTAGACGAAAACGGAATTCAGAAGATGGGTGCAAGAAACCGCCTGCAATGGAAACGGGTGCTGACCGATGCTACCGGATGGAACAATCCAAAAAATTGTGAACTGTGGCGGAGTGAATGGGCAAAGGTGTGTAATGAACATCTTCCTTTGCATAATCAGGTCGATCACCGTTCTTATGAAAAACAGGGAAAACTCCAGATTCCTACCATCCATGAAGGCGCTGACGCAAGAAAGATTGAACAAAAGTTTCTTGCCGGGCAGGAAATAAAAGGTTCGTGGAAAGTAGCGGAAAATCAAATCATAAAACAACAAAACACGTTATTGCAAAAGATACTGGACACCTTTGGAAAAGTATCGGGTGCATTATCATTATGGAAGGAGCGATTAAATGACATTAGAAGAAAGCCGGGAAATTATACCCTTAATGGAATCCATGATTGGGCAAATCGAAGAACAGCAGACCTTAATGGCAGAAATGATTCTGGAAATGCAGAACCGGGACACCCAACTCTCTCTTATGCAGGAACAGAATCAGAAATTGCAAAAATTAAACAGCGAGTTATCCGAGCTGCTCAACATTTTGCCAAATACCGAGGAACTGCTTTCCAAGATGGAAGAACAGAAAACGAAGATAGAACTTTTGGAAAACGAAAATCAGCAATGGCAGAAATTGGCACAGACTCTGAACAGCGAAAACAGTTTATTGCTGAAACAGAACACCGAATTGCTGAACTGGAACAGCAAATAAGGAAAGGACGTGATATAGATGAACGAATCCAGAGAATCAAAGAACGCCGAACAGTTGGAAGAACTTCTGCTCTTGACCGAGGAGATACAAGAAGAACTGGAACAGAAAGACCAGCTTATCGAGGAACTGAAGACGCAGCTCAGCGAATCTCTGACCTTGAACGAGAAATTAAACAAAGAGAACAAAGCCGGGAATATTCAAGCATTAAAGAACGACTTGAAGCTGGCAGACAGAGCATTGCAGATCGAGAAAGAGAAGCTGCGAAGCGCAAACGTCATGATCGGGGAATGTCAAGATAAAATACGATGCTTAACACAACAACGGGATTATGCCCGGACACATCAGAAAATCGTAGAGATACCGGTAGAAAAGCCGGTACTCTATGAAAAATGTGAAGCCTGTGACCGGACAGACTATCAGAATGCAAAAGCAAAATACGAAACACAAAAAGAGCGACTTGCAGGACAATATAAAGCAAAAACGGTAATGTTCCAAACAACCTTGTTCCTTCTTGCATGGTATTCGCTGACAACCACTCTTTTTCAGGCAGTACAGTCAGATGTGCTCCTTTCCGATTGTAAATCATTCTTCCATGATGCAGCGTCATTCATACAAACTTTTATCGGATGGACGATTGATGCTGGGCAATCTGTGGCACAGATCAGTACAAAAATTCCCAATGCGTTTATAGCCGGAATCATATATTGGTTATTGCTGATATTAGTTGTTGGAATATACGTAGCAGGAACAGGGATACTTGCGATACTGATAGAAATAAAGATTATAGAATTATATAAGAAAAACTGTTGGGATGTTATTACTCTACTAATGATACTGACAAGTGCTGTTGTCATCATTTATTTTGGAGAATCAATCAAAAAAGTAATGCCCATAAATCTTTTGTTTCTTTTATTATTTATACAGGGAATATATCTTGGAATCCGGTGTTATCTGAACACTCTTTACTGGACAAACCGATAAAAGAAAGGGCGGCAGTATTTTACTGTCGCCCTCTGGTTACTTATAAAGATTGGGTATTCTCTCTAATTCTATTGCTATATCCAATGATACTAACCACTAAAGAAATTCTAAAAATCCTGATTATAAATCTATCTTCTAATCTCACTTATGATATTCTCTTTTCCCATCTTCCAAGCCGGAAACATTACTGCCACTACTGCAATCACTACATTCAGCACCATAATTCCATTCAGAACCAGATTCGGAATATTAGTAGTATAATGTAAAAACTGCAGCACATGAGCCAGATAATAATTCATCACTCTGCGAAGAACTCTGTTATAAATAAGATAGATAAATACATCCGCCAACAATCCATACAGAATACCTGTCTGTAAAATCATCTTGTAAAATCCGCCGTCCGTAATCCCTATTGCTCTGATAATCCCGTACTCTCTTCTTCTGGTCAGAATCGTATGACTCATGCTGTTTACGATATGGAACAGGCTGATAATCAGCAGAATCACTGCAATACTGGAAAAGAAGATCTGCTGCTGTCCAAGATAACCTTTCTGTGTTGCAATTGCGGTCGTATAATCCTGCAATACTGCCTTGGGAACATCTCGGATTACTTGTAATAACTGATTGCTCACGATCTTTGCATCCGCACTATCAGCCGGCGATGCATTGATAAAACTATAATCTGTAATTCCAAAGTTTTCTTCCATCTGTTCGCCTGTCATAATCACACTCTGCGCATTTTTCCAGACTTCTGTATTCAGAAAATCTTTCTCCTGCGCCAACGGTCTGTTTACGATTGCCGCAATCTCAAACTCTTTTTCAATATAGTTTTCTTCGCCACTTTGGAATTTTAACAGTTCATCTGTATAGTTTTCTGTCTTTGGTACTCGAAGAGTAATGGTATCGCCCGGCTTCTTTCCATAAAAAAAGTAATTTCCCTGACCGTCCATATTCGCCGTCACAATCACTTGATTATTATTCTTTATTGTTTCCGGCTGAATCTCTCCCTCCAGAATAAAATCCCGAAGCTGTTCTATCATCGCTTCATCGTAACCGTACACATTATATTTAATCCGATAATTTCCATCTTCCTGCTGCTTACAGATCCCATCATATCTCTGGATATAATACGGCTCCTGATTTTGATATTTGAAATAGTCACTCCATTCTTCTTCTGACAAAAATTCGTTTTTGGAAATCTGTAATTCCCCCATCGTATACTTTGTCGCATATACATTCTCTGTTTCCGGCATGTTTTTAATCTTATCTGCTACCGCCTCCGGAATCGTATCCTTCAGCGAGTCAGATTTTAAAGAAATACGGTACTCAGAACCAAGCCCATCATCCGATATCAGCGAAAGTTCTGCGTGAACCTTCAAATTTTCTACCATATAGGTGGTACATAAGAAAATGCAACCGCCGATAGACAAGGATAATAAAATCCCTATTACCTTTCGTTTATTGGCAAACATGAATTTCCGCACCACTACATTTGCCATATTAACATTTCGCATAGCGTATATTTTTCTTCTTTTTACAAAAGAAGTATCTCCACTCATCACAGTTTTCAGCGAATCTTTCCGCATGGAACGAACCACGAGAAAGGCAACGAGTGCTAACGAAATCAGTAGAAATACAAAACCAAACACAACAGCTTCCTTTGAAACAAAAAACTCTACTGTATTTTCTCCTTCTGCTAACGTATGGTCCGCAACAGAAAGACCATTCCCTGCTCCACTGATTCCTTTTCCACCAAATACACCGCTAAATTTCTGATACATAAGGCTTAAAACACCATTTCCTAAAAGACATCCTAACGGATATCCAATGAAAAATAACGTCCAAAGTTCCAAAAGTAAGGTGCCACCAATCTGCGCTTCACTGATACCTAATGTCTGTAATATTCCGTACTCAGAAGTTCTCTTCGATACAGAAATACTGAATACGCTGTAAACTACGAAAAGACTGAACAGACATAACAGGAAAATCATTCCGTTGTAAGCCAGATTGTAGTCGCTCTGCAATTTCAAAACGATATAAGTGAAGTTTCCTTCTTCTTCAAACAGACCAAATTTCACGATTTCAGAAATGCTGCTTGGTGCTTCTCCGCCAAGATACTGTATTACTTCATCATTTTCTGCTACCGATTCAGAAGATAATTTATGTTCCTGTAAAAAAGCATCCAACTGTTTATATAACTTCTCATCTTCATTAAAACTGAGATATAAAAACGTCTGGCTTCCTCGACCTTTAAAAGAATCACTTACAAAAACTTCCATTTCACTGGAACTTGCCGCCCATTCGCTTTTCAGAACACCAGTAACAATATACTCTTTTTCACCAATGCGAAGGGAATCTCCTAAATTCCCTGAAAATCCAAGATTACTAAGCACAAATCCATCCGCTGCAATTTCATTTTCTTTCTCAGGGAATGTTCCTTCCAACAAGTCTCTGTGTGCCATTTGACGATAAGTTTCATCGGCATGGATAAAACAGATCATAAATTCTTCTGCCACAACGTCACGGATTTCCATTTTTCCACACTGTTCCAGCGTATATCCTTTTCCTTTCTCACCGCTTTCTACAGAATTAAAAAGTTCCTTATCCGTTTCAATATAATAATGCCAGTCTCCGTAAATAGTTTTGCTGTTCGCCAGATCACTTTTCTGACTGCTGTAAATCAAAGAAGAAATCCCGGAAAGCAATGATGCTGTTAATAAAATACTCGCAAAAATTGCAAATGTCTGGCTCTTGTAATACCGCATATATTTCCATGCCAGCTTTAACATACGACATCACCGCCTTTTGCCGGAAATCTTCTCTTTCCTGTAACAATCTGACCATCTTCAATATGAATTACTCTGTCGCAAGTCTGTGCAATGGCTTCATTATGCGTTACCATGAGAATCGTCTGATTGTACTTACGACAACTCGTTTTTAATAACCCCATAACCTCAATGGTTGTGGCTGAGTCCAAATTACCTGTCGGTTCATCGCAAAGCAGGATACTCGGTTTATTTGCCAAAGCTCTGGCGATTGCAACTCTTTGCTGCTGACCGCCGGATAATTCGTTTGGATATTTCTTGCGTTTCTCCCAAATGCCCAGTTCCCGCAACAATTCTTCGATATATTTGCGGTTAATATGTTTTCCACAGTCAAATGTAACCGGCAATGCCACGTTATCATACACATTCAACACAGGCATTAAACTATAATTCTGGAATACAAACCCTATATTTCTTCTACGGAAAATCGTCAGTTCTTTTCTTGAAAGAGAACCAATCTCTTTATTCTTTATAAAAATCTGTCCACTTGTCGGATTATCCAGACCACCGATTAAATTAAGACAAGTAGATTTGCCTGAACCAGATGTGCCTACAATGGCAACAAACTCGCCTTCTTCTACTTTTAGATTGATATTCCGTAGTGCCTTTACCTGATTATCTTTTTCTCCATATATTTTCTCAACATTTCGTAATTCTAAAATACTCATCCGTCATCACTCCTCTTTTCTTGATACATCCAGTATAACTGCCGTATCTTGCAATTTCTTTACAAACGGATGATTAGTTCTTACAGTTTTGTAAGAACACAGAAAAACAGCTTCCCTTTCCATACTCGGAATCTACCGTCATATATCCTTTTTCTTTTTCCAAAATCAGATTAGAAAGATACAAACCAATCCCAGAACCTTCCATATTCTCAACTTCTGGGCTTCTATAAAATCGTTTGAATATATCGGTCATTTCCTCCTGCCGGATACCACGCCCATTATCTGCAATCTGAATCTCTGTGTATAAATCATAACTTTTTACACAAATGGAAATAGTTCCTCCTCTATCGGTGTACTTAACAGCATTTTCCAACAAATTTACAAATACTTCTGCTGTCCATTTTCGATTATGATACAGTAATCTGTCCTCAAATGGTTCCAATGTAAAGTTGATTTCCTTTTTTTCCAGTTTCTCATAAAGCGTATCTACTGCGTCTAAAATCGTCTGCTTGATCCCTATTGCTTTTCCTTCAAAGCCATCAATATTTTGCTCCAATTTTACCATCTTCGATAAAGACTCCACAATCCAACTCAGCTTGTCAATCTGTCGTTGCATTTTTTCAGAAAACAATGTTTTCCGTTCTGATGTAATTTCCTCTTTACTTAAGATTTCTGCATAGAGAGAAATATTCGCTAAGGGCGTTTTTAATTGATGAGACATATTAGATACCAGACTTTTCACCTGCTCTTTTTCTTGTTCGGCACTATTCACGTGATTATCAAGCACTTCCTGTATCTGCTTGATTTTACTGACAAGGGCAGAATATTCTCCTTCTTCCACATCAGAAGCTGCAATCATTTCCCGATTTAACACACTGTCCAGCAAACGGTCAATCAGGCGATATGTTTTTCTTTTTTGATATATGCTATATCCAATCGACAAACACAAAAGCACTGCTAAAAGTATCGTAATCCACATCTCTTTATTCCTTCCAGATATATCCGATTCCATGAACTGTTTGAATCCATTTTGGTTTCGATACATCATCCTCTATCTTTGTACGAAGCCTGCTGATATTCACAGACACCGTATTGTTATCTACATATTTTCCATCACTATCCCATATCTTCTCTAAAATCTGCTCCTTAGAAAGGATATGATTCTTATTTTCAATCAAATACACCAACAGACGGTATTCCAATTTGCTAAGAGAGATTTCTGAACCTCTTTTATATACTTTACAAGTACTCTGGTCTATGCTTAATGAACCTGTAACAATCTTTGTACTTTCAGATTTTTCTTGAAGTATCCGCTTCATTCTTGCTTTTAATACACCCAGAGAAAATGGTTTTGACAAGTAATCATTTACCCCTAATTCTAAAGCCTTTATCTCATCCATTTCTGTATCACGAGCAGTCAGCATAATGATTGGGATATTGCTGTAGCTACGAACTTCTTTACAGAGTTCAAAGCCCGTTCCGTCCGGCAGGTTACAATCCAAAAATACAATATCATAACCACCGTTTGCGATTTCTTGTAAACCATCCTTTTTTGTCCCTGTCTCTGTCACATCATATCCATCACCAGAAAAGGAGAAGGAAAGTCCCTCTCTCAAATCAACATCATCTTCAACTATTAGAATTTTATATTTTTCCATCATGTATTTCCTTTATTGCTTCATATCAAATTACTGCTTTTTACTTCATATTTCATTATACAGTAACCACCCTCGTTGTAAAGCAAAAAGCAAGCCATTTCAGACTTGCTTTCCACCATACAGTTTTAAAAATTAAACTCTATTGTAAAATGCGTATTAGCAATCATCTTGCATCTTAAGAACCCTCAAGAAATGAGATAGATCTACAACAATATTTCACTTCTTGCTTAATAAAGTTCTAATGAATCTTCTGCATCCACCCACATCTGTAAATTGCCATCAAGATATAATCTTGCATATTCCAAAGGCTCATCCACAGCCAATGAAGTAAGCGCACATTCTGATCCATATGTGGTTTTTAAATTTTTTTCAGCTTCCCAGCAATCAATGCGAAGCATATATCCGGCACTTGTGTAAACATCAATACTATCGTGGTTTATGTTGTATTCTGCATAAATTGTTCTCATCGTATCTTATCTCCATTTTCTTTTGATAATCAGTTATAAAGTTAAATATCGAAAACATTTCAATCAGTTCACCATGTCGTTATTGTTATATGTTATATTGTGTTATGAAATTTTCTTTCCCTTAATTTTTCCCATATTAAGGTTCATAAAAACCAATGGGAGAATGTAACACAAGGGAAAGAGTAAGGGAAAGTTCACTTGCTACAAACTTAGTATTTTCAAGGGTTTGCGAAGAATTTGATAATCAAATATAACAGTTATTAAATTTCCTAAAATATGTGAAATATCAACTGAAATTTGTTATTTAACATAGAACGAAAAAATTTCAATTTGACGAATAACGAGCCATGCGCAGACAGACACGAAATCAGCCGTGGGAGCTTGCTCACAAACGGCTGTATTTCCGACTGGATGCATAGGGCGACAAACGACATGAGCAAGAACACGATATGTTCTGCGAATGACTTTTGTCGGCATGGCGAGTGAAACAATTAACTCCGAACTCATTCCTCTCGTAAAAAAATTCCTTTATTTCAATCAGTTTGCGGTTTACTTAAAGTATCTGTCAAGCATACCCTTTATAGCCTTACCGTGTCTTGCTCCAAATATACAATCAACTCGCCTTCAACCTTTGTAAACTTCGCTCCGCTAACATGGCATGTAGGACATTCAGCTGGCGGTTCAGCTCCTTCATGTACATATCCTCATACCGGGCATACCCATTTCTCTATTTTCGTTTTCTCCTTATTATTTTAATAATTTTCTTTTCTCACTTCAAAATAAGCCTGCGGATGATTACATACCGGACACACCTCCGGTGCTTCAATACCAACTACCACATGTCCACAGTTGCGACATTCCCACATGGTTACGCCACTTTTCTTAAATACCTCCATTGCTTCTACATTCTTAAGCAATGCACGATATCTTTCCTCATGCATCTTTTCAATTGCTCCAACACCTCTAAATTGTGCTGCGAGCTCCGGAAAGCCTTCTTCTTCAGCTTCCTTAGCCATTCGCTCATACATATCTGTCCATTCTGCATTCTCACCTTCCGCTGCATGAAGAAGATTTGCCGGAGTATCACCCAGTTCTCCAAGTGCCTTGAACCAAAGTTTTGCATGTTCTTTTTCATTATCTGCAGTCTGAAGGAATAATGCAGCAATCTGCTCATATCCGGCTTTCTTTGCTACCGATGCAAAATACGTGTACTTATTCCTAGCCTGAGACTCGCCTGCAAATGCCTCCCAAAGATTCTTTTCTGTTTTTGTTCCTGCATACTTATTTGTTGCCATTGTATTATCTCCTTTACTTTTAATTACTTTTTCAAAATCTGATGCCGGATGCTTACACAAAGGACAAATGAAATCCTCCGGAAGCTCCTCGCCAACATACTCATAGCCGCAAATGGTACAACGCCATATCGTTTGTCCATCGTCTGTCTTTCCTACCTCTTGCGGCTTAGGTTTAATGTTATTCATATAATACTCATAAGTCACTGAAGGATAATCACTTAATACCTCCATATCTGTTACCTCACCTATAAACATTGTATGAGAACCTAAATCTTCAACCTTATCTACCTTAACTGAAATATACGCATTCGTTCCGTCTGTAACATATAGCAAACCATTTTCACCACGTTTACACAGGTTAAAATCCGCAAACTTATTAACGTCTTTTCCGCTTTGAAAGCCAAATCTTTTGAACAGATCAAATTTAACCTGCTGGCTTAATATCGATACATTAAAAAGGCCTGTTCTCATAATCATATCATGCGTATAATTCGCCTTATTAACACAAATACTCATTTGATTCGGTGTTGAAGCTGCCTGTATGGCAGTGTTGATAATGCAACCATTGTCCTTGTCGCCTTCTTTTGCAGTTAACACAAATAGACCATAGCTTAGTTTATACATTGCTTTCTTATCCATTACTTTCACTACTCCTTTTCTCTGTTCTGACAGTCTTTGCAGATTCCCTTAAACAAAATATCATAATCAAGGAATTTTATACCATGCTTGTCACGTATAAAAGAATCCATTTCTTTTATCTCATCCATGTCAACATCAAACACTTTGTCACATATTATGCATTTTATATGATAATGTTTCTTCAGCGTAAAATCAAAACAATCCGCTCCATTGGGTATTTCGACTTTTCTTATTCTATTTTCATCTGCTAATATGCTTAAATTCCTATAAACTGTTCCTTTTCCGATAGATGGATAATCTTTCTTTATATAGTCGTACACCTCATCTGCAGTAACGTGTCGATGCATCTTAGTTACAGCGTTAAGCACTAATTCCTTTTGTATAGTGTTTCTTTTTTCCATAGCGCGTCCTTATCAACAACAATTCCTAATAAGGATTATATACTATCTACATCTGTTGTCAATCAATTTTTGCTATTTTTGTCCCCTGAGTAATAAATTGCGCCCATGACTTTAGCACGTTAATGTGTATAGTGATATGAAAAAAATTCGAATTTAGCATAACAAATTCTAATTTATCGTTTTTCAGACGCTTGGAACCGGGCCAGTACTTCGAGGAAATGTTTCCCGATGGCTTCTGGGTCTTTGTTCAGTCCCTCGCACACAAGCCTTAGTCCGTCCGGCGTAAGAATACGTCCGTTATTTCTATCTTTACACAACTGCTGGTAATCTTCCAGCTCTTTCTTTGAAATCGTAGGCATCTCACACCTCCTGCGTATAAGTACTAATTTCAAGTGTCTCCCTTGGAGGCATTTCAAATTAACACTTATAAGAAACCGACACCCCTAACGACACCGCGACACCCCTACGGTTATGCGGCAGTATTTTGTATCAAATAGCGAGTCTTAATTTCATAAATAGTCTTCGCTACATTGTTTCCTGCAAGGACATCACTGTCATCATAAAAGAGAATATTTACCATATCTGTAACTGGCTTTACCGGTTCTGTTTCAGTCTTCACAAGCCCCTCATTTGCCTTATCTGCGGCTTTATCCTTTGGTTTGACCGAATTATTAACCCTGCCATCTATCATGTCATAATTGGCTTCTGTGCCCGATTCTGCGCTTCTCAGATACTCACCATTCTCATATGATTTCTGCCAGTTTTCCATACGGCGTATAAACGGTGCCATCTTGCCAATCTGATTTTGGAAGCGTTCTCTGATTTTAGGAACTGTTTCATCCTTTGCTACAAGTCCTGCAATCATTTTCTGCTTATAATACTCAATACGAATCGACAGCTTCTTTTCCCTGATAAACTCCATGGTATGATGCCATAATTTTCTTCCCTGCAGTGTATTCTGATCTGCTCGATATATTGCAAACTGATTAATATGCATCCGCTTCATCCTCCTCGTAGAGATATGATGTCAGATCCAGCGAATAAAAGTATTCGTCTTCAATCTGCAGAAGTTTTTCGATTGTACTGCGAATGGTTTCAATCAACTGTTCCGCAGTAATCACATCCGGATCATCTTGTAAAACTTCTATGGCTTCCTGCATGGTCTGGATTGTTGCCTCTCGGCTCTTCTCTGCATAGATGGCCATCAGCATCATTTCATCCTGCTCGAAATCTACCCTTTTGCTCATAAGCTCACCGCCTCCTTTCTCTTCTGTGATTTTGTATGTGCTTTCAGGAATATGTACCCACTGCAATACGGGCATTTGCTCCCACCGGAACGGGTAGAAATAAGGGTGTTCCACTCTTTGCCGCAATCCTTACACTTCCACCAAACCTTACGATTGGCAAAGACCGTAACCTGAGTTGGAAGTAACGGATAATTTCTGTCCGACCACTCGGCTGCTATATCCGGCAGAAGTGTTGCAAGGTCATTAAATCCTGCCAACACTTTGTTATGGGAGCAATACGGGCAACCAGTTTTATTTATTGTCCTGCTCTTAACAGCAGCTTCCCACTCGTGTCCTTTCTCACATCTCCAAATCACTTTCTTATGAGAACCAATAGAAACCTCTGTCGGTTTTATCCTATTCTTTTTCGACCACTGTTTTACCAGTAATGGCTCTAATGTCGTCAAATCGTTAATACCTGCAATCACTCTCGCACCGGAACATATCGGGCATTTTTCTCCATTAGAACGAGCCTTAACGCTTGCCTGCCATTCATGACCGCAAGCACCTCTCCACCATACTTTTTTATTTGAACCGAAAGTAATGTCATCAGGCGTAAGCGTTAAATTCTTTTCCGACCACTCCGAAACAAGCTCCGGGTGTACTTCTGCTAAACTGTTATTCATAGCCAAACCTCAACCTCCTTGTGCTTAGAGTATATGAAGTTTTAGCTTTATCTTGTAGTTTGCGAATATCCATATAAATAGAAAAAGCCCTTTGAGAAAAGGATTTTCTCCTCTCTCAAAGGGCAAGTTCAAAACTGGATTTATCGTGTGCATTACATAAATAAAAATTCAATTTTACTCTGCATTATCACAATATATCTCTATTGCATCTGCTACAAATATTGCTGTACCTTCTCCACCATATGCATCAATATTTGTTGTAAAATCTCCACCTCCTGAATACATTTTTCCTAATCCACGCAAAATCTTATTTGTACAAGTATATAAGTTTTGGGTAATATAATCCTGTAATCTTCTTACAAGATTCTGTGCATCATCAGATGCTGGATTCATATTCTTCATCTCTCCGGCTTCTTTAAAAAAAAGCATAAATCTATCTGCTAAGATTTTCTCATCTTCTTCAGTTCGATTCTTTTGCTTTTCTTCCATCTCCTTATATTCTGGTGTATTACCGTATAATTCCTTTGCCTGTCTGCTATATTCATCTAATTTACTTCTATCAAAAGCCTTAAAATCCATGTGTTTCACTCCTAACAATTTTATTCCAAGAGCAAAGTTCATTAAGTTCTCAATATGTTCCTTTTTAAGCTTAAGCAGCTCTATTTGTTGTTCTAAAGCTTTGCTTCTGTCAAAATCAGGACTATTAACAATCATCTTAATGTCTTTAAGAGGAAACTCCAATTCTCGAAACAGCAAAATATGTTGAAGGCGTTCCAAATCTGCATCGTCATACAATCTGTAACCCGCATCGGTGTATCCCGTCGGATGTAAAAGACCAATCTTGTCATAATATTGTAGAGTGCGTATACTCACTCCGGCAAGCTTACTCACTTCATTTACTGTCATCATCATCATTTCCTCCTCTCTCGATAAATATACTTTAAACCATTACGCAACGTAGGAGTCAACAGTTTTTTCAAAAAATATTTTATACAAATTCCCGATTTGTATTTCTGTTTGTTTTAAAAATGGGCAATCCCGATTGGAATTGCCCACTCATTGCACTGATTATGCGATTTTTTCTTGCTTGCACCGATTTCTGCATCAAATGATGTAAGTTTGATGTAAATCGCTGTTTTTTCAGTTTTTTATCAAATGAAGTACGTCCCGTCTATTCGGTAAAACGGTACATCTTTACATCATCTTAATAGAGCTTTGCACCTGCCGGAATGTGGTCATCTACCATCAGAAGATGAAGCTTTTCTTCGCCTTCTTCTTCATGAATAGCACTGAGGAGCATACCGCAAGAGTCAATGCCCATCATCGCTCTCGGTGGAAGATTTGTGATAGCGATAAGAGTCTTTCCAACCAGTTCCTCCGGCTCATAAAAGCTATGAATACCGCTTAAAATGGTTCTGTCTGTGCCTGTTCCGTCATCAAGAGTAAACTGTAACAGTTTCTTTGACTTCGGTACTGCAACACACTCTTTAACCTTTACTGCACGGAAATCTGACTTGCTGAATGTATCAAAGTCTACCATTTCCTCAAACAAAGGCTCAATCTTTACTTTAGAAAAATCAATCTTTTCAGACTCAGTTTTTACATTTTTTTCAGATGCTTCAGAAGCTGTATTATTTACATCATTTTTCTTATTTACACCATCTAATGACTTCATTGTCGGGAAGAGCAGTACGTCACGGATTGCCTCTGCCCCTGTCAGCAGCATGCAGAGACGGTCGATTCCGTATCCGATACCACCTGTCGGTGCCATACCGATCTCAAGTGCGTTCAGGAAGTCTTCATCCGTATGCTGCGCTTCCTCATCACCAGCTTCTGCATTAGCATCCTGCTGTGCAAAACGCTCTGCCTGATCGATTGGATCATTCAGCTCTGAGTATGCGTTACACATTTCCCATCCGTTCATAAACATCTCGAAACGCTCTACGTATTCCGGATTACCAGGAATCTTCTTGGTAAGCGGTGAGATTTCGATTGGATGATCCATTACAAATGTAGGCTGAAGCAAATGTTCTTCTGCATATTCTTCAAAGAACAGAGAAAGGATATCACCCTTCTTATGTCTGTCTTCGTATTCGATGTGGTGCTCATCTGCCAGTTTCTTGGCATCCTCAGTTGTCTCCACATCGTTCCAGTCAATACCGGCGTATTTCTTAACAGCATCGACCATAGTAATTCTCTCAAATGGCTTACCAAGATCCATTTCAATGCCTTTGTAGACGATCTTAGTAGTTCCGAGAACTTCCTGTGCCACATAGCGGTACATATTCTCTGTCAGATCCATCATTCCATTGTAATCTGTGTATGCCTGATAGAGCTCCATCAGCGTGAACTCTGGATTATGTCTTGTATCAAGACCTTCATTACGGAATACACGACCAATCTCGTATACCTTTTCCATACCGCCTACGATAAGTCTCTTCAGATAAAGCTCCAGAGAAATACGAAGCTTCAGGTCTTCGTTCAGTGCATTAAAGTGTGTTTCAAACGGTCTTGCAGATGCTCCGCCGGCATTACTTGTCAGGATTGGAGTCTCTACCTCCAGAAATCCCTGATCACCAAGGAATCTTCTGATTGCGCTGATGATCTTAGAACGTTTGATAAATACATCCTTTGATTCCGGATTCATAATAAGGTCAACATATCTCTGACGGTATCTGAGGTCTGTGTTGGTCATGCCATGGAACTTCTCCGGAAGGATCTGAAGACTCTTAGAGAGCAGTGTCATCTCTTCAGCATGGATAGAAACCTCACCTGTCTTTGTACGGAAGGCATAACCTTTCACACCATAAATATCACCGATGTCAGACTTCTTAAAATCTGCATATGCATCTGTACCGATCACATCTCTTGCAACATATACCTGAATGCTTCCATCCAGATCCTGAATATTGCAGAATGAAGCTTTACCCATCACACGCTTAAACATCATACGTCCCGCGATGCTTACGTGAATCGGACTTGCATCCATGATCTCTCTGCGCTCATTGTAATCGTCATTGACTGCCTGCTTTGCTTCCTGCTCATCCATACCCTCTGTATTCACAGAAGCTCTTCCTGCAAGAAGCTCTGCTTCGTGAGCATTGTACAGCTCTTTTACTTCCAGAGAGTGGTGTGTCTGATCATATTTTGTAATCTGAAATGGGTCCTTGCCCGCTTCCTGAAGGTTAGCCAGCTTCTCACGGCGAACCTTTCTTAACTGATTAATATCCTGTTCCTGTCCATTCTTCTGTCCAGCCACTTTCCTTACTCCTTATCTCTTAAATAGATCTCTCAATCTTCAATACTTTATAGGTAATATCTCCTGCCTGTGTCTCTACGACTACTTCATCGCCGACTTCACGTCCGAGAAGCGCCTTTCCAACCGGAGATTCGTTGGAAATCTTGCCCTGAAGGCTGTTAGCCTCTGTAGATCCTACGATTTTGAATTCAATCTCTTCATCAAACTCTTCATCATATACAGCTACTGTACATCCGATGTTAATCTTATCAGAGTCTACTTCATCCTCTACTACAACTTCTGCATTCTTCAGAATCTGCTCCAGCTCATCGATTCTTGCCTCGATATCGCGCTGTTCATCCTTAGCAGCATCGTACTCTGCATTCTCTGACAGATCGCCCTGTTCTCTTGCTTCTTTTATCTTTGCAGCAACTTCTTTACGCTTAACAACTTTCAGATTCTCAAGCTCATCCTCCAGTGCTTTTAAACCTGCATACGTAAGAATTTTCTTCTTTTCTTCCATGTTTCTCATCGCTCCTTACTATACTTTCGCAATTTCATAATTATACATAATTGAATCATTTCTGTCAATTGTTTCCGGTTATCATTTTTGTCAAAAGTGCTTCTAATTCTTCATATGTCTCTACCTGATTCACCATGTCTCTGAGTCTGGCGGATCCGGTCATTCCTTTGGTATACCACGCTGTGTGCTTACGCATTTCCCGGATTCCCAGATACTCACCCTTGAACTCAATCTGCAGTCTCGCATGTCGAAGTATCGTATCACATATCTGCTGAATGTTTGGACGCTCTGGAATCTGTCCGGTCTCTTCATACACCAGCAGTTCATGAAAAATCCATGGATTCCCCTGCGCTCCTCTTCCGATCATCACTCCATCACAGCCCGTCTGCTTCCGCATATCTGCTGCAAGCCTCGCCGAAGTCACATCTCCATTACCGATAACCGGAATCTTCACCGCCTCTTTCACCTGTCGGATAATCTCCCAGTCTGCCTTGCCGGAATAATACTGTTCTCTGGTTCTTCCGTGTACCGCAATTGCTGATGCCCCTGCCGCTTCTATGACCTTTGCAATCTCTACTGCATTTAGTGACTGTTCATCAAAGCCTTTACGTATCTTTACCGTCACAGGTTTTCGAATTGCTTTCACTGTTTCGGCTACAATATTATATACAAGCTTCGGGTTTTTCATGAGTGCTGATCCCTCACCATTTTTTACCACTTTTGGAACCGGACAGCCCATGTTAATATCCAATATCTGAAACGGCAGCTCTTCGATCTTCTTTGCCTGTTCCGATATAATCTTCGGATCTGAGCCAAAGAGCTGTAGTGATACCGGATATTCATCTGGATGAATCGAAAGCAGTGCTTTTGTATTTTTATTCTTATACTGTAATGCCTTGGCACTGATCATTTCCATACACAACAGTCCCGCGCCCTGCTCTTTGCATAGCAGACGAAATGGCAGGTCTGTTACACCTGCCATCGGCGCCAGAATGTATGGATGCTTGATTGTCACATTTCCTATCTGCATGTCCACTCCTTATACTCCGCACAGACACTTCCGCCTACACGCTCTCTCTGGCTATCTTTTTATTCTTCTCATAGATCAGTTCCAGACCCTTTAATGTCAGATCCTGATCATAATAATCAATAGAGTCTGTCTCTTTATAAATGATATTGCCCAGTCCACCTGTCGCTACTACCTTCGCATCAGTAAACCCGGATTCTTCTTTCAACCGGCGGATCAGATACTCTGTCTGACCAATATATCCATATACAAGCCCCGCCTGCATACTGGAAATAGTCTCTCTCGCAAGGATCGTATCCGGCTTGCGGATCTCAATCTCCGGAAGCATCGCTGCCCCACCCCAAAGTGCTCTTGCCGATGTCCGGATACCAGGTGCCGTTACACCTATACCAAAAGTACCATCTGGTTCTACCAGGTCAAAGGTTGTTGCTGTTCCAAAGTCTACTACAATAATCGGTCCACCATATAATTTATAGGCTGCAACCGCATCCACAATTCGATCCGGCCCCGTCTGTCTCGGATTCTCTGTCGCTACTCGGATACCAGTCTTGATCCCGGCTGACACGATCACCGGCTTATGTCCAAAATATTTAATAATAGCACTACTGAATGAATGCATAATATCCGGTACAACAGACGCAACGATAACCGCATCAATCTCATCCGGATTCATATTCTGATTCCTTAAAAGCTCTCTTAGCGTAATACCATATTCATCGGAAGTTCTTGACATCATCGTTGTCATACGGAACTTTCCCAAAAGCTCTCTGTCTTCGAATACTCCCAGCGTAATATTCGTATTCCCTATATCTATTGCAAGTAACATAGCGTCCTCCTATTCCTCACCAGCCAGATCCATGTCTTCATTCAAAAAAAACACACGAAAATACATCTGAAGTGCTTCCAGCAGATCCGATTTCTCTGTCTGCAGCTTCTTAATCAGCAAGCGGCTGCCAATATCATCAAATGTCGGATCAAAATCTTCAGATGTAACCTCAAAGCACAGTTCGCCATTCTCTTCAAATACGAGTGTTAACACGCCTCCGACATCGTGCACATACAACACACACATAATCTTTAATTCTTCTTTTACATGATCCGGAAGTCCTTCAAAATCCGGATTCAGATAATACTTTTCGTTATAGGAGTTGGCTCCACAGAGCACAACTTTATCATCATACATACCCATATATTCCTCTTACCGATACCTCTCCGGCATAGATCGTCTCGACCTGCCCATTTTCCCGGCGCACCAAAAGCTCGCCATTTTTATCAATACCGATGGCATGTCCAGTATATTCATGCCCCGGCTCCAGCACACGCACCTCCCGGTCTCTGTTGACAAGCATTTCGTTATACCGCTCCCAGATCACCGACAGATCCCCTTCTTTTTCAAATTGCTCATAATATATCTCAAAACGCTTCATCACTTCTGCCACAAGTTCAGCCCGCTTTACAGACTGTGCACCAGCCAGATCCAGCGATGAGGCCTTATCTTCCAATTCCTCTGGAAATGTCTGCTGATGCACATTAATACCCACACCAATCACCACATAGTGGATCCATGTCATTTCCGTACTCATCTCAGTCAGGATTCCACAGATCTTCCTGCCATCCATCACAATGTCATTCGGCCACTTGATTCCCGGCGTAATTCCGGTCACCGTCTGTATGGCATCTGCCACGCTCTGCGCCATCAATACCGTAAGCATCGGCGCCTGTTCCGGCTTGATACCCGGTCTCAGAATTAACGTCATATAAATCCCGGTACCTTCCGGTGACTCCCAGACCCTACCGCGTCTTCCTTTCCCGGCAGATTGATGACCTGCTACTACCAGAGTACCGTGAGATACTCCCTCTTCAGCAAGTCGCTTTGCCTTCACATTAGTAGAATCTATGACTGGACAATAAAAAACGCTGCATCCGGCCCATTTCGTCTGCAGACGACTCTCAATCTCTGCCTGCGATATCACATCCGGAACACTGACCAGATGATAGCCTTTGCCATGCACCGCTTCTATATCATACCCTTCCGCTTTCAACTGTTCTATTACTTTCCAGACAGCAGTTCTGGAAACCTTTAACTGGTTACAGAGCTGCTGTCCTGATACATATCCCTCCGCACTGCGGAGCATGGATAATATTTCTTTTTTCATTTATTCACCCAGTGTAGCCACCATAATTGCTTTGATCGTATGCAGGCGGTTCTCTGCCTCATCAAACACTTTGGATGCTTCACTTTCAAATACTTCCTCAGTTACTTCTTTTCCTTTGTTAGCTGGCAGACAGTGCGAGAAAATTGTAGTATCTTTACCTGTTCTTGCCATCAGCGCACTGTTGATCTGGTAAGGCACTGCAAGACGGATACGCTCCTGCTCTTTTCTTTCCTCACCCATAGAATACCACACGTCTGTATACAGCATATCAGCGCCTTCTACTACATCCAGCTTATCAGATACTGTTACGGTAGATCCTGCTTCTTTCGCCAGCTTCTCACAGGTCTCTACTAACCATGTTTCCGGCCACAACTGCTTCGGAGCTGAAATTGCAACATCAATACCAACCTTTGCGCAGGCAACCATCAGACTGTTCGCTACGTTGTTACGTCCATCTCCAAGATACACTACCTTCAATCCCTTCAGGTATCCGAAGTGCTCTTTCAGTGTCAGCATTGTTGCTAACGGCTGTGTCGGGTGCCACTGATCTGTCAGTCCGTTCCAGACAGGTACACCACTGTGTTTAGCCAGTTCTTCTACATAAGAATGGTCAAAGCCACGGTATTCGATACCATCAAACATTCTTCCCAGTACACGGGCTGTATCTTCGATACTCTCTTTCTCACCAAGCTGCAGTTCGCTTCCTGCAAGGTAAGTTGCCAGAGCGCCCTCTTCCTGTGCTCCGATAGTGAATGAACATCTGGTTCTGGTAGACGGCTTTTCGAAAATAAGTGCGATGTTCTTATCCTTCAAGCTGTTGCCTCTGATGCCTTTCTTTCTCTTCTCTTTCAGCTCCTGCGCCAGATCTACGAGATAAATAATCTCCTCCGGTGTAAAATCAAGTAATTTCAAAAAACTGCGTCCCTTTAAATCCATGTCTTTTTCCTCTTTTCTTTATGTTTTATTCTTCTGTCGTATCTTTTCCGATCTCAGTCACAGATTTCACCAGTCCGGCGATCCCCTGAATTTCAGATGGAATAATGATCTTAGTAGCCTTACCATCTGCTGCCTTGGCAAATGCTTCCAGGCTCTTCATTGTAAGCACTGCCTCATCTGCTCCTGCTTCTTTCAGAAAACGGATACCGTCTGCATTGGCCTGCTGTACTTTCAAAATAGCCTCTGCCTGACCTTCTGCTTCTTTGATCATCTTTTCCTTCTCCGCTTCCGCGCGCAGAATTGCTGCCTGCTTCTCAGCCTCTGCATCGAGGATTGCAGATTCCTTATGTCCTTCTGCCACCAGGATCGTAGACTTCTTCTCGCCTTCTGCACGAAGGATTGCCTCACGTCTCTCACGCTCAGCTTTCATCTGTTTCTCCATCGCATCCTGGATCGCTGCCGGCGGAATAATATTCTTAAGCTCTACCCGGTTCACCTTAATGCCCCACGGATCTGTTGCCACATCCAAAGAAGCACGCATCTTGGTATTGATCGTCTCTCTTGAAGTCAGTGTCTGGTCAAGTTCCAGATCTCCGATAATATTACGAAGTGTTGTAGCTGTCAGATTCTCAATCGCCATGATCGGATTCGCCACACCGTAGCAGAACATCTTCGGATCAGTGATCTGATAAAACACAACCGTATCAATACGCATTGTTACATTATCCTTGGTAATTACCGGCTGTGGTGCAAAGTCTACTACCTGCTCCTTCAGATCCACACGTCTTGCCACACGGTCAACGATCGGCAGCTTCACATGAAGTCCTGTTCCCCAGGTTGCCTGATAAGCACCGAGTCTCTCTATTACTAATGCCTGTGCCTGCCGTACAATACGCACACAGGATACTACAACTCCAATCACAATCAAAAGAACCAAAATTCCTAACATACTGAAAATACCTGCCACCATAACTAATCCTCCTTTGCCTTTACAATCAACTTAACTCCCTGGATTCCCCGGATCATCACAACCGTATCTTTTGCAATGAAACCAGACGTCTCTTCTGTCTTCGCCGACCAGATCTGCCCGTTTACTTTTACCTGTCCTGCTGCATGCAGCGTATCCACATCTTCCAGCACCAATGCCTGCTGCCCGATCAGGCTTTCCACATTCGTTTTCTGTCTGTTCTGGTTAAAATACTTCACCGCAATCGGTCTCGTCAGTACCAACAGCAGAACCGATACGATGATAAATACTACAACCTGTACCGGCATCCCAAAGCCTAACACTGACATCAGAAGCGCCGCCAGCGCACCTCCGGCAAACCAGATCGTTGTAAGTCCCATGGTCAGAAGTTCGATCACAATGAGTACAATAAATATAATCAACCATCCCATTGTCTCCATAAGAATCCCTCCTTCGATTATGGTTCCATAACGGTTGGTATCATTATAATTATTCCAACTTCAAAAGTCAATGCCGACGTTGGCGCCCCGCTTCAAACATCACTACCGTAGCTGCGATCGCCGCATTCAGAGATTCCACCTGACCTGCCATTGGAATCTTAATGTATATATCCGCAAGTTCAGCCACCTGATCTCTGAGACCGTTGCCCTCATTTCCCACAAAAAATGCTGACGGTGTGCGATAATCCGGCTCATCGTAGGCAAGCTCTCCTGCCAGGTGTGTTGCATAAGTACGGATACCATGCTCTTTCATCTGCCGAATCACATCCGTTACGTTCTCTACATACACAAACGGCACGCGAAATATAGATCCCATCGTTGAACGAATAACCTTCGGATTATACACATCCACACAGTCGGAGCTCATGATAATCCCTGTTACTGCTGCCGCTTCCGCAGTCCGCAGGATCGTCCCCATATTCCCCGGATCCTGAAGATTATCTAACAGCATGATAAGTGGTACCTGTTCCGGTGCTTTAAGTTCCTTTTCAAGCCACGCTTCTCCCTGATTCTCCTGTGTCACCACACATAACACTCCCTGAGGCGTCTTGGTATCCGACACAAAATTCATCACGGTATCCGTCAGCACCTCCATCTGGCATCCGCTCTTCTTATGCTTTGCATCCACCAGTGCTTTTTCCTTTTTATAGAAATGTTCGGTCACATAGATTTCCAGAAGTCTGTCCTCCGGCACTTCCTCGAACATCCGAAGTCCTTCTGTAAGAAATACCTTTTCTGTATCTCTGGCTTTCCTTTTCTTTCTCAAATTCACAAGTCTTTTTACCTTTGCATTGGATGTACTGGTAATCATAGTATTCTCCTAAATCTTCAAATAAATAAGCGGATTCCTGTTGGAACCCGCCCGAATAACTGTTATCAGAACTATTGCTACATCTTGAATCTGTATCCTACACCCCAGATTGTCTCAATATACTGAGGGTTGGATGTATCCATCTCGATCTTCTCACGGATTTTCTTGATATGAACCGTCACCGTCGCTATATCTCCGATGGATTCCATATCCCAGATCTCGCTGAACAGTTCATCCTTAGTATACACATGATTTGGATGACTTGCAAGAAATGTAAGCAGATCAAATTCTTTTGTGGTAAATGCTTTCTCCTGGCCGTTAACCCACACTCTTCTAGCCGTTGTATCGATCTTCAGACCGCGGATCTCAATGACCTTATTCACCTCCGCTGCGCTTCCGATCAGTCTCTCATATCGTGACAGATGTGCCTTAACTCTTGCCACCAGTTCACTGGGACTGAACGGTTTGGTCATATAATCATCAGCTCCCAGGCCAAGACCCCGGATCTTATCAATATCATCTTTCTTCGCAGATACCATGATGATCGGTGTATTCTTCTCTTCCCGAAGCTTGCGGCAGATTTCAAATCCATCCATTCCCGGAAGCATCAGATCCAGAATTACCAGATTATAGTCCTCTTCCATCGCTTTCTGGTAACCGACCAGTCCGTCATTCGCCACTTCTACATCAAACCCGGACAGTTCCAGATAATCCTTTTCCAAATCTGCAATTGCCACTTCATCCTCTACTATTAATATCTTACTCATGAATCGGTACCTCCTGATATTTTCTTAATACAAAGTACATGGTCGTACCAGTGCCTTCCCGGCTGGTCGCCCAGATCTTGCCACCATGCTCCTCAACAATTTTCTTTACAATAGACAAGCCAATGCCGCTTCCTCCCTTCGAGGAATTACGAGATGCATCTGTCCGATAGAATCGTTCGAATATCTTCGTCAGGTCCTTCGCTGCGATACCTTTACCATTATCTTCCAGTTCTACCTGTACAAAATCTCCTACATCCTTCACACGCAGATTGATCATGCCTTTCGCTTTGTCCATATATTTGAGTGAATTATTAATAATATTGTGGATCACTCTCTTAATCTGCTCTGCATCTGCAATGATCTTCACATCGCCTTCTACGTAATTAAAATATCCAAATTCCACATTCTTAGACTCAAGTTCCATAGAAAGTTCTTCTGCGCAATCGTCAAAATATGCATTGACCGGGATGGTATTAAAATTATACGGAATACGGTTCGTATCGATCTTAGAATATAACGTTAGCTCATTGATCAGCGTGTTCATCTCATTCGCCTTGTTGTAGATCGTCCGTACATACTTGTCAATCTTTTCCGGTGTATCTGCCACGCCATCCATAATACCTTCTGCATAGCCCTTAATCGTGGTCACAGGTGTCTTCAGATCGTGAGAGATATTGCTGATCAGTTCCTTATTCTCTTTATCAAACTGGATCTTCTCTTCCGCGCTCTCTTTCAGACGTATTCGCATATCTTCAAAGTTCTGATATACCTGACCAAATTCATCATTATCAGCTTTTGGCATCTCAAAATCCAGATTGCCATTCTTAATATTCTCCGCAGCCTTCTGGATCTTTGCCACCGGTCCCATGACTGCTCTGTATATCCACACGATCAGTGCTGCGATTGTAAAAAGCAGGATCAATACCACAATGATTACAATTTCTCTCGCCATCGCACGTACTTCCGGCATCACAGTTCCCACATCCGTAACAAGAAATGCACTGCCCTCTTCACCATCTTCATACTGAAAATCAATCTGCTTTACAAGTGCCTGTGCTTCACCGCCAAGATAAATACTATTCTCCGATGGAGTTCTGTTCTCATCATATTTCGGCAACTGGCTGATCACTGCTTCTGCTTCATCATAATCTGTACCCACATATGCCATCATGTCATTCCTGCGCACCAACAGATAAGACTTCTTCTCTTCCAGTTCCTGATTAATCTTCTCCAGAAATGCCGCATCTTCCATCTTCTGTGGTGTCCGGTCGATCTCATCACACAGTTCTCTGTACGGCTTCGTCGTCAACTGTCCAAGTGTCTTGATTGAGTTAGACAGGCTCTCTACCGAAGTCTCACTGATACCATATGTCTTTTCTATACAATTCATCTGGTACTTTCCCACCGCAAATATAACACTTCCCGATAGAATAACCGGCAAGATCACGACTGTAAGAAATGCTACCACCAGTCTCGTCTTCAGCTTCATAATCAATAACCTCTTTATCTAAAAGTTATTCTTATCATAGCACAAAAATGGGTGCTTCTCACCAAAGCACCCATAAACATTTCTAAACTTTTTATAAAACAACAAGATGCTCTTACAGATATGCTTTCAGTGCATCCACCTTGTCTGTCTTCTCCCACGGAAGATCGATATCTGTACGTCCAAAATGTCCGTAAGCCGCTGTCTGTTTGTAGATCGGGCGTCGCAGATCCAGCATCTTGATCATGCCTGCCGGACGGAAGTCAAAGTTCTCTCTCAGGATCTCAACCAGCTTCTCATCCGATACTTTTCCTGTGCCGAACGTATCTACTCTGATGGAAGTCGGGCAAGCCACACCGATCGCGTAAGAAAGCTGAATCTCACACTTCTTGGCAAGTCCTGCTGCCACAACATTCTTAGCTGCATAGCGTGCTGCATAAGCTGCTGTACGGTCTACCTTTGTGCAGTCCTTTCCTGAAAATGCGCCGCCACCATGACGAGCCATTCCGCCATAAGTGTCTACGATGATCTTACGGCCTGTCAGTCCGCTGTCTCCGTGAGGTCCGCCGATTACAAAACGTCCGGTTGGATTCACAAAGAACTTAGTATCAGCATCTACCATATTAGCCGGGATCGTCTCATCAAATACGTATTTCTTAATATCCTCATGGATCTGCTCCTGAGTCACCTCCGGATCATGCTGTGTAGAAAGTACAACAGCATCCAGACGAACCGGTCTGTCCTGCTCATCATATTCTACAGTAACCTGAGTCTTTCCATCCGGTCTCAGATATGGCAGAGTTCCATTCTTTCTTACCTCAGTAAGCTTCATAGCCATCTTCTGTGCCAGCGCGATCGGATATGGCATCAATGCTTCTGTCTCATCAGAAGCATAACCGAACATCATACCCTGATCTCCTGCTCCGATAGCGTCGATTTCTTCGTCAGACATGGTATGTTCTTTTGCTTCCAGCGCCTTATCAACACCCATAGCAATATCTGTAGACTGCTCATCCAGTGCTACTACTACACCGCAGGTATCTGCGTCAAATCCATATTTGCCACGAGTATATCCAATCTCACGTACCGTGTCACGTACGATCTTCTGAATATCCACATATCCTTTTGTTGTAATCTCTCCCATAACCATAACCAGACCTGTAGTAGTGCATGTCTCACATGCCACACGGCTCATTGGATCCTGTTCCATAAGTGCATCCAGGATCGCATCTGAAATCTGGTCGCACATTTTGTCCGGATGTCCTTCAGTTACTGACTCTGATGTAAATAATCTTTTTTCCATCTTCTTATGTTCCTTTCTGTTGTGTAATTCAAGAATGCCTCGGCATTCTTGCCGGAGGCTATATCTTTTTATTAGCTGCATGATTATATATTCTCGACCAGGCTAACGCCTGATCGCCGTGCAATCAATGCTCTTTCATTTATTGCACAAAAAGCAGCCCACCAAGTGGACTGCTTTATTTCGTAGTTATAAACCAATCCTCTTATTGTTCGATTTGCTCGCTCAGGTTGGCACCTTCCTCCAATGGGGGTTGCCGCAGCTTCTCAGATCCTTTGTATCTCCACTGCTCTGAATAAGAGTTAGTCATAGTCAGGGACTTTTGCCCCTGCCATCATATTATTCAATTGTCTGCCGTCTCTAGCTGACTTTCAGCGTAAATCTGCGAATCTCACGTTCTGTACTGACACGCTCGATCACTGCACCAAGGCTTCTCAACTTCTCTTCAAACCGTTCATATCCTCTCTGGATATATACGATGTCATCTACAATTGTAATACCATCTGCTGCAAGTCCTGCGATGCAAAGCGCAGCTCCTGCACGGAGATCCGGTGCACTGACACGTGCTCCCGAAAGCTTCTCCACACCTTCGATCGAAGCGGAATTACCTTCTACCTTCACGCATGCCCCCATACGGGCAAGTTCATCCAGATATTTGAAACGGTTTTCAAAAATACTTTCAGTAATCATACTTGTCCCTTTGCAAAGAGCAAGCGTAACACCAATCTGTGGCTGCATATCTGTCGGAAATCCCGGATATGGCAAAGTCTTTACATGTGTACTGGTGAGTCCTCCCTTGGAAACCACGCGTACCGCATCATCAAACTCTTCTACTTCACAGCCAATCTCTAACAGCTTGGCAATGGTTGCTTCCAAATGCTTCGGAATGACGTTACAAACAGTCACATCACCCTTGGTAGCTGCTGCTGCAAACATAAATGTTCCGGCTTCGATCTGATCCGGAATAACAGAATACTCTGCTCTGTGCAGGGAACGCACACCTCGGATCTTAATCACATCGGTACCTGCGCCACGGATATTAGCACCCATGCTGTTCAGGAAATTCGCTACATCTACTACATGAGGCTCTTTTGCCACATTCTCCATGATCGTCAATCCATCAGCCATAGCCGCTGCCATCATGACATTGATCGTAGCACCTACACTGACAACATCAAAATAAATATGCTTGCCGACAAGCTTCTCTGCCTCAGCAATGATCTTGCCATGCTCGATCTCGACATCCGCTCCCAGCGCACGGAATCCTTTCAGATGCTGGTCGATCGGACGGCTTCCGATATTGCATCCGCCCGGAAGCGCCACAACTGCTTTCTTGTACTTGCCGAGTAACGCACCCAGCAGATAATATGACGCCCGGATCTTCTTGATATACTCATATTCGATATCAAAATTAGTAATTCCTTTACCATTGATCCTTACCGTATGTCTGTCAATACGGTGAACGGATGCGCCGATTCCGGCTATAGCGTCCAATAATACATTAATATCATTCACATCTGGCAGATTATCGATCAAAACCGTCTCGTCAGTCATAATAGCTGCCGCAAGAATAGCCAGAGCTGCATTCTTAGCGCCGCCAATCTCCACTTCCCCAACAAGCGGATTGCCGCCTTTGATAATATACTGTTCCATTTTGCACCTCAATTATTTTCTATTTATACTCTCGCCTTTATGTCCCAATATATATGGCACGTAAATCCAATTTCAATTAAATAACATTATTCGTATAGTCTAGTATACATCAGTAATAAGTATTTGTAAAATCTTTTTTACAACCCCGTAAGATTTTCGTAACATTTACCAATATTATTCCTGCCCGAAAACCTCTACTACTTTACCAATAGTTTCAGACAATGTCAATCCATCTTCGCAAATTGTAACATCTGCATACTTTTCAAACAACACTCTGCGCTCTTCATAGAGATCCTTAAGCGTCTGTCCTTCCCGCAACACAACCCCTCGCTTCTTTGGATCTCCGATTCTTTCTTTTATTGTTTGATAACTGGTCTGTAAATATACTACCGTACCAATTTCTTTGTAATGTTTCATGGCATTTTCACAGTATACCACACTTCCTCCCGGTGCGATCACTGACCGTTCCGCTTCAAGATCTGCGTTTACCTGATCTTCAATCACCAGGAAACCATCCTCCCCTTTTTCTGCAATGATCTCCCTGAGCAATGCTTGCTCCTGCTTCTGGATCAGCAGATCTGTATCTATAAATTCATAACCAAGCCTTTTTGCCAGTACAACTCCAACTGTGCTTTTGCCTGATGCCGGCATACCAATCAATATAATATTATCCATGCATCTGCTCCTTATCTTCTGCTCTGTCTCATTTTTGCGCAATCAGTATAGCATACGTTTTGTATTCTGCACAAGGCTAACCTTTTGGAAATGCGATCCCCTGATAATACTTCTGATTATATTTGCGCTGATCACTGCGACGCTTATAGATTTCCTGATAAAGCATCACTTGTATCAGATCCCGTATCCAGGATTCATCCGCACCCTTTCCTTCGCTTCGGATCAACTTTTCAATCACTTGATCTTTTTCTGTTCTGTCATACACGCGTCTTCCCATCAAGTGCAGCTGAAGCTGATCCGGATATTCATCAAACATCACACTTCCTTCATATGCAACACGGTCACATTCATCCTCTATATATGGAAGAAGCTGCTTCGCCGCATCCGGATACATACTTTTCATATATTCAAAATCCATCCGGTCTCTGCGCTCATCATCATATAAAAGTGGTGTAGGATATGCCATATAATATGGTAATTTCTGATCCATCTGTGATTCCTCCTGCGATTCGACTGTCATTCTGCTTCATTATATGCAGAATCCACGTCTGCGTGATTGCCTTTCCCTCCCACATCCGTTATAATGAAATCAATCATTACGGCTGACAGCCGCTATACTAAGGAGTTTACTATGGCATCATCATCAAAAAAATCAACCACCATTGTGAATCAGTACCAGTACACGGATCCACTGATGGTAGAAGTGCAAGACGGCTACGCCGCACAGACCTACAAGAACTATATTACACTGATCATCATTGCTCTGATCTGTGCATTCTTTACCTGGCGAGAATACAACACCCACAAAGGTGTGCTCTGTATACTCTTTGCAATCATTGTTGTATTATGTGTAATCGCTACTATTGTGTCGCTGGTCAGCACAAATAAGAGAAAAAAAGCTGAGATCCAGGCTTTCCGCGACAGTTATTCAAAAGACGGCTATGATCTCATGATCACGATTGAGGGCACGCGCATCCGCTCTTATAAGAATAATGCACCGGATGTAGATCTTCGCAAAAATGATGTGCGCGGTGTATTTGAGACAGAACGTTTCTTCGTGTTCCAGCTTACAGGCGGCATACTGCTGCCACTGAAAAAAGACGCATTCATTAAAGGAGATGTAGAAGCTTGTCGGAATTATATTCCGGAATTAAAGAAAAAATAATATTTCTTTTCATGCAAATGAGCTGGGTATCTCCATACCCAGCTCAACTTAATATATATTCTCTTTATACAGATGCTTCTGTTAATCCTTCCACTCTAATCGATGCAGATGTCCTTCCAGATTCATCCCTTTGAACCCATTCTGGCGCAGCGCCTCATACAGCACGATTGCCACAGAATTGCCAAGATTCAGCGAACGGATATCTCCAAGCATCGGAATGCGGATGCTGTCTTCTTTGTGCTCTACCAATACCTCTTCCGGGATACCTGCGCTTTCTTTTCCGAACATAATATAGCAGTCCGGCTCGTATTTCACATCAGTGTACACATTCGGTGCTTTGGTCGTCGCCATGTAGATCTTCGCTCCCGGATTCTTTTCCATGAAATCATTAAAATCAATGTAAGTTGTTACGTCAAGATCTTTCCAGTAATCCATACCCGCACGCTTCAAACTCTTTTCATCCAGTCGGAAACCCAGCGGTTCGATCAGATGAAGCCTTGTTCCTGTTGCCACACAAGTACGTCCGATATTCCCTGTATTTGCCGGAATCTCCGGCTCATATAATACAATATTTAACATTTGCTTAATCCTTCTTAATGTTCGTATGCGCTCAGAAAATACGTGCCTGCAATGGACTCGTATACGCCTTCCATCTGTCTGCGTTCCAATATATGATATACTTCTTCATGCGCCTCATACAGTTCTTCACCACGTCCTGATTCCAACATTCCCTTTACGGAATAATATCTGGTAGAGTGAGTCAGCACACGTGTGATCGCATTAATCTTCAATACCATTGCATTGTGTCCCATATCTGCGATCATATCATGGAACTTATTGTCAATTTCAAACACTTCATCTACGTTAGGATTCTTCTGTGTCATACTTGCTTTCATAACTCCAAGATGCTCTTTCAATTCTGCCAGTTCTTTATCGGAAGCCTTCTCTATCGCAAGACGCATAACACCGCTCTCTATCATCGTCCGCAGTTCATTCAGTTCCTGTTCGTTCTGCTGATTTAATATAATTCCATAAACCATAGGATCAATCAGGCTCTCGGAAAATCCGTCACAGACAAAAGTTCCATCTGCGCGGCGTATCTCCAGCACTCCAATATATACAAGTATCTTTACAGCTTCTCTGATCGAGTTCCTGGCTACTCCCATCTGCTCAGCCAGCTCCATCTCTGTCGGTATACGGTCTCCCGGTTTCAATTCTCCACTGACAATTGCTTCTGTCAGTCTATCGATCACACGCTGTACGACAGATGATCTGTTAATTTTTTTTAAGTATTCGGCCATCTGTTCATTCCTTTCTTAACATCCAATGTTATTCATTATCTGTTTATCATATTATACACAAACTCAGACTGACATTTCAACCTGTTTTACACTTAAATATACATAAAACCCGCCATTCTTTCAAATAGCGGGTTCTTCAATGCACTGACTGGATGCATTGGGAGGATTATTCAGAACATAATGATACTAGGGTTGATGATTCAGCGTCTGACTTAATCCATGTGAGATCCACCATTGATGTCGATCTCTTCACCAGTAATATAGGAAGCTTCCTTAGAAGCGAGAAATACAATTGCGTCAGCAACTTCCTGAGGCTCTCCAGGACGTCCCATTGGAATTCCATCAATAACAGCGTCTGCCTGTTCCTTTGGAAGTGATTTCCAGATCTCTGTGTTGATCAGTCCAGGGCATACACAGTTTGTTGTGATACCATAAGAAGATACTTCACGGGCAAGGTTCTTAGAGAATCCAAGTACTGCGGCCTTAGAAGCTGAGTAATGAGCTCCGCCAAAAATACCGCCGCCGCGCTTTCCGGATACAGATGACAGGTGTACAATACGTCCATAGTTCTGTTTCTTCATCACTTCGCATACTGCCTGTGTAATCAGGAACAGGCCAAACATATTTACATTGAAGATACGTTTGATATCATCAAGTGTCATATCTGCAACAGTTACTTTCTGTGAAATACCTGCGTTATTTACAAGTACATCAATACGTCCATATTTGTCTACGATTGTGTTAACCAATTCCTTAACTGCTTCCGGATCTGTCAGGTTAGCCGCATATCCTGTAGCATCGATGCCCATTTTCTTCATTTCTTCTACATTAGCATCACATCCTGCCTGGTTGATATCACAGATAACAACCTTAGCACCCTGTTTGCCAAATGTCTGGGCGATCACACGTCCCATTCCTTTTGCAGATCCTGCTCCTGTTACTAATACTACCTGATTTGTAAAATCTAACATTTTCGTTTCCTCCTGTTTTAACCTTTACGCGATTACTGCAGCTCTTCTGCTGTCTTTACGATATTTTCTACAGTGATTCCGTTCATAGCGAGCAGTCTCTCGTAAGGAGCTGACTGTCCATACTGATCCTGTACACCGATTCTTTTTACAATACCTTTGCCCATCTCAGCTGCCACTTCACATACTGCTGATCCAAGTCCGTTCAGGATGTTATGATCTTCAACTGTGATAACCTTGCCAATCTCATTGATACAAGCTGTAACTGCTTCTGTATCCAGAGGTTTGATGGTGTGCATATCCAGCACTCTTGCTGTGATTCCTTTTGCTTCCAGCTCTTTTGCTGCATCCAGTGCCAGACGTACAGTATCACCATTTGCGATAATCGCAACGTCTTTACCTTCTTTGAGCTGGTTTGCTTTACCGATTACAAATTCTGCATCCTCATCATAAATCTGTGGAATTGCATCACGTGTAAAACGAAGATACATTGGTCCGTATGTTTCCGCTGCCTGACGTGTCAGTTTCTTAGCTGCCACATAGTCTGCCGGCATAATAACTGTCATATTAGGAAGTGTACGAAGAACGCCGATATCCTCGATTGCCTGATGTGAAGCTCCATCGTTAGCCGGAGTCAGTCCACCATGAGAGCATGCAATCTTTACATTCAGATTCGGATAGCAGATTTCCTGACGGATCATCTCGCACATACGAAGGGAACCGAATACTGCATAAGTTACTACAAATGGAACCTTTCCGCATGTAGCAAGTCCCGCTGCCACACCGGCTGCATTCTGCTCTGCAATACCTACATTTACATACTGATTCTTATCGTCATGATACTCTGAAGATAATTCCTTACGGAAGTCTCCTGTCTTACAGCTCTTTCCGATATCTGCATCGATTACAAGAATATCCGGATTTTCTTTTCCTAATTTTAATATCTCTTCACCAAATCCTGCTCTGGTTGCAACTTTCTTTAATTCGCTCATTTTTCAAACCCTCCTTATGCTATTACTCGATAATCTGTGCCTGCAGTTCCTGCATTGCTTTCGCATGTTCTTCTTCATTTGGAGCTACTCCATGCCATGATACAGAATTCTCCATGAAGGATACGCCTTTACCTTTGATGGTATGTGCATAAATGCATTTCGGCTTGCCGTTCTTTGATGCATAGCATTTTTCAAGTGTTGCACAGATTTCTTCCATGTTATGTCCGTCAATCTCAATTACTTCAAATCCGAAAGCACGGAACTTCTCGCCAAGATCTCTGTTCGGCATAACCTGATCACAAGGTCCGTCAATCTGCAGTCCGTTGTAATCCATAAATACGATCAGGTTATCCAGCTGATATTTGTGTGCTGTATTGGCTGCTTCCCAGATCTCACCTTCCTGAGCTTCACCATCACCGACTACGCTGAACACTTTATAGTCTTTGTGATTCATTTTTCCTGCAAGTGCCATTCCTACTGCACATGCAAGTCCCTGTCCCAGTGAACCGGTTGAAATGTCAATACCAGGACACTTATTCATAGATGGATGTCCCTGTAATTTGGAACCTTCCTGTCTCAGTGTATCAAGTTCTTCTTCCGGGAAAAATCCGAGTGTTCCGAGGCATGCATACTGAATCGGGCATACATGTCCTTTGGAAAGAACCATACGGTCACGATCCTCCCACTGTGGATTC
Organism: Dorea ammoniilytica; assembly: GCF_025567415.1. Taxonomy (NCBI): domain Bacteria; kingdom Bacillati; phylum Bacillota; class Clostridia; order Lachnospirales; family Lachnospiraceae; genus Dorea; species Dorea ammoniilytica. Next base: position 43,935 of record NZ_JAOQJV010000011.1, on the reverse strand, counting down.
TTTGGATCTACATTCATATACTTAAAGTAACATGCTGTCATAAAATCTGCTGCTGACAGTGATCCGCCCGGATGTCCGGACTGAGCTTTGTAGATCATATCTACTACCTTCATTCGCATCTCAGTTGCCTTGTTTTTCAATTCTTTCATTGATACATCTTTCATTTTCTTCACCTCATTTTATTCTACGTAGGATGTTAGTTGTTTTATATAAAATCGGGTAGTCAGCCCGATTCATATTCTGTTTGGAACCATGCCCCCGAGACCAGCGACATGGTCTCGGGAAGTTCCAGGAGTTCTATATGTATAAATGGATTAATGGGTTACACAAACATCAGTGAGATCGCCGGGATATAGGTGATCAGCAGCAGGATAATAAGCATCGCCACTAAACAAGGTATAATTCCTTTCGATATATCCTCGATTGATATCTTACCGATACCGCATGCCACATACAGGTTGACACCAACAGGCGGTGTGAACAGTCCGATTGCCAGGTTGACGATCATAACTACACCAAGATGGATCGGATCGATTCCAAGCTGTAATGCAACTGGTGCAAACAGTGGTGTGAAAATGTACAGTGCTGATGTCGAATCCAGGAAACATCCTGCGATCAGCAGTACGATATTTACAATAATGAAGAAGATAACTACACTTCCTCCTGTTACGTTCAGCATCACATTCTCAATTGCTTCATCCAGCCTTGCTCTTGTAAGAACATATGCGAAAAGTGATGCACCCATGGTGATGAACATAACTGTTGCTGTTGTTGAGCAGGAATCTACCATGATATCTGACAGCTTATTCAGATTCAGATCTTTGTAGATTACGAATCCTACAAACAGTCCATAGAATACGGATACAGCAGCCGCTTCAGTTGGTGTGAAGATTCCTCCGTAAATTCCTCCAAGGATGATGACTGGCATCAGAAGTCCAGGTACTGCATCCTTGAACGCTGCTAAACGTTCTGCGCCGGAAGCCTTCGGTGACACTTTCAGGTCACATTTTCTTCCTATAACTAATGCTGTGATAATCAGTCCTGCTCCCATCAAAAGTCCAGGTACCATACCTGCCTTAAACAGGCTTGTGATTGATGCATCAGCAATGGAACCATATACTACGAATGTGATAGACGGTGGAATTACTACTCCGATCGCTCCACCGGCTGCCATTAATGCACAGGAGAATGCTGCCGGATATCCTGCTTTCACCAGTGCCGGGATCATGATCAGTCCAAGCGCTGCTACGGTTGCCGGACCAGATCCTGAAATTGCTGCAAAGAAACAAGATACTACGATACATACCATAGCCATACCGCCTTTGATGTGACCGAGACATTTCTCTGCAAGGTTGATCAATCTTCCTGAAATACCTGCCTTTTCCATTACATTACCTGAGATAATGAAAAATGGAATCGCAAGTAATACGAACTTACTGCTTGAAGCAGAACAGATACGAGGCAGTACACTCATAACTGCTACGATCGGTTTTCCTGCTCCCTGAACCAGCATTGCTGCTACACTTGACATTCCCAGACATACTGCAATGGGAGCTCCACAGATCAGCAGCACTACAAATACTCCTAACAATATTACACCTGCCATTTAATTGTCCCCCTTTGCTATTTTGATCGTTCCATCCAGAAATGCGACCATTGAAAATGCTCCGCCTAACGGTACGAATAATCCGTATATCCATTCTGGCCACTGCATAGTTGCTGTCTGCTGTCCCATCTGATACTGACTGATAACCATCTCAATACCAAAGATTACAATCAACAGACAAAACAGTGTTGCGATTGCATACATAACTGTCTGTACAATTCTTGCTGCATTCGGTGACAATTTGTCAGTCAGAAGCGTTAAACCGAGATGTGCTTTTCTTCTGGCTGCGATCGCTGTACCCATAAAGCTCATAAGTACAAATAAGTAACATGACATCTCATCGGCAACTGCCAGTGGATTGTTGAATACAAACCGGGCAATAACATTTATAAAAACCAGGATTGCCATCACTGACACGCTTAAGCATGCTACGATTTTTTCAAATTTCTCTATATACTTCATGCCATCTTCCTCCTGATTTAATTACTGAATTTCACGCCTTCTGTATCGATACCAAACGCTTCACATGCATCTTTGCCGTATTTTGCTTTGATCTCATTCATAGGCTCTTTAATCAACTCTTTAAATGGCTCCAGCTGTTCATCTGTCAGCTCATCCACCTGCATTCCGTTGTCTTTAAACTTCTCAATAAGAGTTTTCTCATCTTCAACGATTTTATCGTTACCCCACTCACAGGCTTCTGCAATACATTCTTTCAGAAGATCCTGTGTCTTCTCATCCAGGCTGTCCCAGACTTTGGAATTTGCAATTACCAGATCGGCATCATAACAGTAGTTCCAAAGTGTCAGATACTTCTGTACTTCATACATCTTAGCTGAATCTGTGATCGGAACACCATTTTCCTGTCCGTCGATGGTTCCCTGTTGGATCGCTGTAAATACTTCAGACCAACTCATTGCTGTTGGGCTTGCGCCAACCGCCTGCCAGAATGTCATGTAAATTTCTGAACCAGGAATTCTGATCTTCAGACCCTTCAGGTCATCTGGTTTTGTAACCGCATGCTTACTGTTTGTCAGCTGACGGAACCCGTTATGAAAAGCTCCAAGATAGGTAAGTCCCTTATCATCCAGCTCGTCTGCATAATACTCACCGCCGGTTGTTGCGATAACTTCTGCTGCCTGTTCATAAGAATCGAATGTCCATGGCATTGTTGCGATATTCAGTAATGGATCAATCGCTGACAATGTACTGGTCGCATATGCTGCCAGGTCAGTAGATCCTGCACAGACATACTCTATTCCCTTGGTAGCATTACCGCCTGCCAGTGTGTCATTCGGAAATACATCGATCGTAATGTTACCACCAGACTTCTCTGACACCAGTTCTGCTAGCTTCTGACCAACCTGTGTGTCGATCTGTGTGTCCGTTCCGTTAACAGCCATGGAAAGATTCAATTCAGGATATTCTGAATTTGAACCGGTGCTTTTCGTATCACCGCCGCTCCCGCATGCTGTCATGCTTGATACTATCATTGTTGTTCCTGCAAGAACCGCAAGAACTCTTTTATACCTCTTCAACAATAGTTCCTCCTCTCTTGAAATCCTTTTATTCTATTCATCCTTTTACATTCGTTCAATGTAGAACGTTGCTCTTTGCTTGTGAGTTAATCATATCACTTTTGAGCTAATAGTCAATAATTGTTTATTTTTTAACCGCACATTTGTGTAATGTTTACAATTTCGCACTTTCTTTTTATCACTTTTAACCAACATTCTACGTTCTACATTTGTTAATTATAAGACAAGATTGTTATTTAATTATTCTATGTTTTCGCTTGTATTTACTGCCTTTCTATAATTCCGCCTCTTTTTTTGAAGTTTTCATAACTCATAGTTTGTATTATTTTTTAACAAAGAATAAGAGAATGAAAAAATTTCATTCTCTTGACTCACAATCTTTGAAATATTAATTCTTTTTCGATTTTCTATTTCTGTTCTGCTCTCAGACGGTTCACAAAATGTTCCAGTCTTCCGAGTGCTTCTTTCAGGTCTTCCAATGAATACGCATAAGAAATTCGCAGGAAACCTTCTCCGCAATCACCAAATGCGGTACCAGGGACTGCTGCCACCTTCTCCTCTTCCAGAAAACGTGTCGCAAATTCTTCAGATGTCATGCCAAATTCCCTAATACATGGGAATACATAAAATGCACCGTACGGCTCAAAACATTCAATTCCCATACGTTTGAATTCACTCATCAGGAATCGTCTTCTCTGGTTATATGCATCCCGCATCTTCTTCACTTCATCCCCACAGTTGCGCAGTGCTTCCACTGCTGCATACTGGCTGTTGGTCGGTGCGCACATGATCGCATACTGATGGATCTTCAGCATCTGGTCCATAATGATCTGTGGTCCGCATACAAAGCCAAGTCTCCATCCTGTCATGGCAAATCCTTTGGAGAAGCCATTGATAACCAATGTTCTCTCTTTCATACCCGGCAGCGATGCTATCGAAGTATGTCCGCCTTTATAGGTCAGTTCGCCATATATCTCATCCGAAATCACATACAGATCATGTTCTTTTACCACTTCCGCAATCGGCTCCAGTTCTTCTCTGGTCATGATTGCACCGGTCGGATTATTCGGGAATGGCATGACAAGAATCTTGGTCTTTGGCGTAATAACTGCCTCTAATTCTTCTTTTGTCAGCTTAAATTCATTCTCATTTTTCAACGGAATCGATACTGGCACGCCATCAGCCAGAATCGTACACGGATCATACGACACGTACGATGGCTGGGGAATCAGAACTTCATCTCCCGGATCCAGCATCGCACGGAGTGCAATATCAATTGCCTCACTTCCGCCAACGGTCACCAGCACCTCATGCTTTGCGTCATAAGATACACCGATTAGGCGTTCCATATATTTACTGATCTCATCCTTCAGTTCCTGCAGACCCGCATTGGATGTATAAAATGTACGTCCTCGTTCCAGTGAATAGATACCTTCTTCTCGTATTCTCCAAGGAGTATCAAAGTCCGGCTCGCCGACACCGAGCGAAATTGCATCTTTCATCTCGCTCACAATGTCAAAAAACTTACGGATACCAGATGGTTTGATCTCCGTGATCTTTTTCGATAATGGATTTCTTGTCATGGCGTCACCAGCATCCTTTCTTCCTGTTCCTTCTGTGCCAGGATGGTTCCGTGATCTTTATATTTCTTCAGTATGAAATGTGTTGCTGTACTTGTGATACCTTCAATCGGAGACAATCTCTCAGATACAAAACGAGATACCTCAAGCAGTGTCTTTCCTTCCAGTGTTACGAGAAAATCATACGCACCAGAGATCAGTGATACGGATGATACTTCCGGGTAATTATAAATACGCTCTGCCAGCTTCTCGAATCCCTTGCCGCGCTGTGGTGTCACACGCACCTCAATCAGTGCATTCACCTGCTCTACACCTGCTTTATCCCAGTCGATCATTGTATGATAACCGCAAATAATTCCTTCCTGCTCCATAGCTTTGATCTCACGAAGGACAGTAGCTTCGTCTGTTCCAAGTAAAACTGCCAGTTCCTTCGGATCTACTTTACAATTCTTTTCAATAAATTTTAATATCTGCACTCTTGTGTCTTCCATGGTGAACCCCTACTTTCTTATTACATAAAAAATGATGTTGGATGCCTACGGATTGTTCCGTGCTTTGCACTCCCACAATCCACCCTGGCATCTTAGAATACTTTCATTAATTCATCCGGAGCCGGCCGATCAATATATCGCATATCCTCTCCGTTATGAATGATCTTGTCGTTACTATCAGTTAGCTGTCCGATCACAGCTGCCTGTATACCTTTCTGATTCAGCGCATCTGCCAATGCTTCTCCATTCTCTGTTAACATCAGAAAACTTCCGCCGGAAGCAAGCTGATATGGATTCAGTCGGAAATGTTCACAAACCTCAATTGTCTCCTGTCTGACTGCAATCTTCTTCAGATCAAGATTAAGACCAAGCTCTGTATCATTCGCCAAATCCCACAGCGACGCCAGTATTCCTCCACGGGATACCTGACGTATGACAGATACGCCCATGGCATCAGCAACTGCAATCTTTGACAGACCGCACAATTCACTATCATAAGCTTTCATCTGTCCGATAAATGCCGGGGTAAATCTTTCCCGGAGCTCTGCTTCTTTCTCACCAATGATCCGAAGCATTCCTTCCAGTCCTGCCCACCCGGCATATACGATGTCCTGTCCGGCTCGTGCGGTCAGCAGAGCATCTGCTATACGCTCTTTATGATCTATCTCGCCTGCTGCTGTAATCACAATCTGTGGTACCCGAAGCGCCGCACATTTCTCGCCTGCAATATGAAGTTCTTCCAGCTGAAAATCTTCCGTTTCAAGCTTTTCCATAGCTTTCGCTATATGATTCCGGATGGAATGCATCCTGGACTTATCCATATCCGCCGGAATCTCAATGCGGATCTCTGCTGATCCCGCATGAACGCCCTGCGCTGCCAGCTCATTAACCTCTGTCAGAAGTCCATAAGCTGCACCATCCCGCATACCTCCGTAATAGACACCTGTATGTGTCAGGAATGTCTTATAGACCATGCTTCATTCTCCTCATAATATCTATATAGTATCTATTCTTCACTTCCAGTGCTTCCAGAACTCTCTGAACTGCCGGAACTGCTGGAAATCCCTGCAATCGCATTATTGATCGCCGTCGAATCATTCGTCGCAACTGCGCTCTCTAATGCGCTGATCGATGCTTCACTTCCTCCGGCGGTACCTACTTCTATCACTTCATCCGCTTTCTGGTAGTAACTGGTGTTAAATACCTCACGACTTACTTCTTTACCATCTTTATATACGACCTTCCACAACTGAGCCTCCCGCCCCGTATGCGGATTACCTGTATACTGCATTGCACCGAAATTGAGTGATGAATTAATCTTATAAGTAACAGAATACTGATCCACACTCAATGTCTCACTCTCAAATTCGATCGTTCGGTTCTTTGGTCTTGTTTCTTTTCCGTAAATGATCATACGGAGCTGATTATCAGAATCAATTTCTCCATAAATATATATCGGTGTATCATAAGAATTTTTAAAGCGGAAATCCATTAAACCACCAGCGATTGCCGCATCTCTGGATGGCTCCACGTAGTCAACCGTCATAGAATGCGGATGTCTCTCTACCACTTCAAGTTCCGCATAGATCACTGCATTATATAGAGTCGTCGATACCTGACAGATTCCACCGCCATAAGACGGAACTACCTGTCCATTCTCATATGCGGTACCTTCTGCATAACCATGTTCTTCATCATACGGCGCCGTTGAATCATAGACCGACAATTCTTCACCCGGCTGTAAGATAATACCGTTCAACATAGAAGATCCTGTCTTCAGATTCGTCCAGCGTTCACCTCCGCCGGCATCTGTCGAATATGCCCCCAATTCGTCCGTCATATCTTTCAGATCTGCCTTCGTCACCTCCGGCTTCTCTGTCTTAATCACAACCTGTTCTTCAAAGTCTTCATGCTTCCAGTTATCATTCAGATCATCATTCAACTGCTTCACAGTCGCTTTATAATCAATGATCTCTCCTTCTTTTTCCGATACGATAGAGACTTTTCCTTCTTTATCCCTGGAAAGGCTTGCATTTTCCGGCCCCTGCAAAATATCTCCGGCTTTCTCTTTTAATAGGGATTTAAGCTTCTTACGGCTTACGCTGTACTCTTCATCGATTACAAATGGTTCCTTCTCCAGTCGCTTCATCTGTCGATAGCGCATCCAAAGATTGCCTTTCTTACCATAGCTGACGGCCTCATCCACAAGCTGTTCTTCATCTTTCTGACCGGAGAATCCCAGTTCTTTCAGAAATGCCTCAACCTTCTCGTCCCGAACTGTCAATGTTACTGTTTTGCTCTCATCCGTTGTCTTCTGGTTCTCCAATGCCTTCTGCGCCTCTTTCTTCGTCATACCTGAAAGATTGAGATCATTAATATATATATTATCACAGATAACATCATCCTTTACTTTTCCAACATAATTCTTCAACGCAGAATAAGACCCACCAAAGACAACTGCAAAAGCTGCCACGCCGATCACGATCAATGCTCTCTGCTTACGTTTACGCTTCATCGCCACTCTCCTGCTGCGATGCTTTAATTTATTTGACGATGCCATCCTCTACCCCTCATTTACATTCCTTTATACTTTCAGCGTCTATATCATCATCGCCGGAAGTAATGTTGTTGCAACCATTGCCACTACAATTACCACGATCACAACGGCAACGATCCTTCTTGTATGCTTATTGTGGAAATTCATATTCCATGCCTCTTTTCTCTGTCTTCTTACAATTTGTTTTGTTTATTATCATACCTGTTTTAAATCTATTTTGCAATAATAACTGTACGCGCTTCATGTGTTAACGGACTGCGTTCCCGGTAGTCAAAAAGCACTGTTTTGTTAAGACACAAAAACTTTTCTAAATGCGTCATTTTCCGCATCTGATTCCGATCATATTTCTCATATCCCGGCAAGTATTTATGGCTTTCGGCCTCCTCTTCATAAAATGCACGGACTTCTGCCTTGTCCATCTGATATTCCCCGGCGAATTCCGGTCGGTTACCTGCATTCTCCCTGAGATAATAATCATAAGTAAGAAACTCTCTCACTACATCCATCTGCTCCGGTGCATACTCTTTCACAAACTCAAGCAAAATTTCGTATCTTGCCGCCCGCTTGTGATTAATCTTAAAATATCCATTCTTATCATAATATGCAGCCATGTCTGCATACATGATAAATGGATCTTTAAAATATTTTTCCAGCTCAGGCATGGTCTGCGTAAACTGTCCACTGTTATAGTAGACTTCTACCATTTCTTCGATTCCTTTTAGCCGAAGCACATCGTCATACGGAAGCCAGTCCGTGTACAACACTTCATACGGAGGTATATTTTTCACCACCAATCCGTATTCTGCCTGATGTTCCTGCATGTATGAACCTTTCAACACTTTCAAAAAACCCAGTTGTAACTGCTCCGGATGCAGTGCATATACATCATTAAAGCTTCTATGGAAACTTTTTAGATTCTCATAGGGCAATCCTGCGATCAGATCCAGGTGCTGATGCACATTGCCATTCTTCTGCACTGCCCGCACATTCTCCGATACCTTTTCAAAATCCATTGTTCGGTGAATCTCTTTTACCGTATCCGGATTCGTAGACTGCACACCGATCTCCAACTGGATCAGTCCTGGGCGCATCGTCTGGATCAATGCAATCTCTTCTTCATTTAACAGATCTGCTGCCACCTCAAAGTGAAAATTTGTAATGCCATTATCATGCTCTGCGATATACTTCCAGATCTCCATTGCATGCTGATGGCTGCAGTTAAATGTTCTGTCCACGAATTTCACCTGCGGTACTTTATGATCAATGAAAAACTGTAATTCCGGCTTCACCTTTTCCACATTCCGAAATCGAAGTATCTTATCTATAGACGACAGGCAGTAGCTGCATCGAAATGGACAGCCTCTGCTGCTCTCATAGTATATAATCTTATGTTCAAAATCTGCCATATCCTCATAAACAAATGGCACTTTGTTCAGATCCATGACCGGTCGCCATGGATTCTCAATAATCTCTCCGTCTTCCCTCCGCCAGGTAATTCCCTGGAGTCCGACAAGTTCCAGCCCTTCTGCCAGCTCAGCAAAGGTCTCCTCTCCTTCTCCTTTCATCACGCCTGTCACTTCCGGCAAACGCTTTAGTACGGCGACCGCATCGTAAGACACCTCCGGTCCTCCTAACCAGATTTTCGTGTCCGGAAGCACCTTGTGCACTTCCCGAAGTACCGTCTCCACATAAGAAATATTCCAGATATAGCAGGAGAAGCAGAGCACATCCGGCTTACGGCGGTAAATATCCATCAGGATGTCATCCGTCTGCTGATTGATCGTATACTCTGCCAACGCAATCTCTGTATCAGGATCTGTGACACGAGACTGCGCGTATGCCCTTAAACTATACACAGCCAGATTAGAATGTATGTACTTTGCATTAATTGCGGTTAATAATATCTTCATAATGAATTATTTTACACCAGCAGGATACGAATGGCAACGATGTGTGTTGACTTTTCCCTCGAAACACGATACAATATGACTCGTGCAGCCGGGGTGGTAGCGGTACCTTGCACCTGCAATCCGCTATAGCAGGGGTGATATTGCGCAGAGGGCATATGCTGGTAAAGCTGCCTTTGGAAAGTGGCGTTGATGTCTGGGTCTCACGCGACGGAAATCTGTGAATCGTGTCAGGTCGGGAACGAAGCAGCACTAAGCGGAACCTTCCGGGTGCCGTGAGGGTGCCTGGACTGAGTTAACTACCAGAGTAACGTTTATTGGTTTTAAGTTCGAAGCGCAATGCACATAAAAAGACAAATCAGGCAGTCTGTCGATTGACAGGCTGCCTTTTCTTATTCCATGCTTTCTGCACGCTTCTTCTCTTCTTTTTCTTCTTTTTTCCGCTGTCTCAGTTCGCGAAAGAACTGTTTCATAAGCTGACTGCATTCTTCCTCCAGCACACCTGTTTCCAGTTCTGCCTGATGATTAAACTGTGCTATATGCAGCAGATCCAGTACCGATCCGGCACATCCCGCTTTCGGATTCATACATCCAACCACTACCCGCGGTATCCGGGACTGTATGATCGCGCCCGCGCACATCTGACATGGCTCCAACGTCACATATAACGTGCATTCTTCCAGCCGCCAGTCACCAAGCTTTTTACTCGCCTTTCGAATCGCTGCAATCTCTGCATGTGCCAATGGACTCTTATCCGTATTTCTCCGATTATATCCCCGACCGATAATCTTGCCCTCATGCACGATCACACAACCGATCGGTGTCTCATCCAACGCATAGGCTTTCTTAGCCTGCCGGATCGCTTCTTTCATATATTTCTCATCCATCGACATCATGACCATTCCTCCTTGCCGCATAGCGTCCTATTTACTTCGCATATGTCTTACTTTTCTGCACCAGTAGCCAAACATCTCATTTTCTTCCGACTCATCCTGCTCTGCCTGCACGAATCTGGTAAATCCAAATACTTCTGCTGCTTTCGCTTCCTTTCGGTGATAAATCCCCGGTACGCCTAACCACATTTGATTCTCTTCTTCCAACAGGATTAAGTAATGATAATTATAATACCCATGCAACAGAAAGCTATTATTTGCCACCCGCCATTCACACCGGGGCAGCATGGCAATCTCCTGTCTCTGGATCTTTCGTATCTGAGGCTTTGTCGGTTCAATATAATGATCAATCTCCTCTTCTGTCAGAGGCACTTCCACGTCCTGCTTTTCTTCTTGCCCGGCTGTCTGCTCCGGTTCCACTGTTTCTTCCTGATCCTGCACAACTTTCTGCAAGATTTCTTCTGTTATAGTCACCGGAATCGGCTCCTCCTGCCAGATTCGAAGTTCACTGATCCGAAGCAGTGCATCACTCCACACCGCCGCATATCTCCGTCCGCTTTCTGACATCAGCAATATCCCGGCAATCGCCTCGTAATGTTCCGGTACTCCGGTATCCTCTGACGTATACACCAACCGATAATTAATCGTCGGATTCACATTCGTAACTTCTCCCTGATATACACACACCGGCACCTGCTCTTCAGGATAGAAAAGATACAGCTTCAATGCAGTCTCTTCTCCCAACCTGAGTCCCTTCCCATGTATATGAATCTTTGTACAATCATCGGCAGTCTCAACCTTTACAAATCCTACATTGCGAATCGGCCTGTCACTTTCGTATTCATACAAATAGCGGATAAACTGCTCCACATTCTCACTTCCGTTCGATGTATTCAAAACAGTTTATTCCGCTTATAATTCAAACATTCCTAATATACACTGGCTGTCAGTTCCTGATACAGTCGTCTCGCATAACTGTCCGTCATACCACAGATATAGTCTGTCGCCAGCAATAATCGCAGATACAGTTTCTCTGCTTCACTCTTGCCCTGTGCATGGAAATGATAGGACCGCTTATAGTTACTGGATATAAACGATACCAGGCGACGGTCAATCGTTCCAAGTTCCTGTTCTTTATCATCATATCCGATTACCGCCCCGATAAAGCGATCCATCAGATAGTTGATCATAACACTTTCCGATACTTCCATCCGATAAATGGTCTCTGTAGCAAACACTTCACGAAATGCCAGATCCCCTAGCAGATCCATCAAGCGCTCCGCAAATGTCCCATGGAACAGATCATACGGATACGTTCCGTTCATGATTGCATCATAATTGGATGTAAATCCATACGTTGCGCAGTTGATCAAAAATCCCTGCACCCGAACGATCCAGTTCTTCACAGCATATTCTTCCGGATCCTCCACATGCATATCTTCCGCTCTGCCATACAACTCCTTCAGCTTAGCAGCTGGTCGAAAACTGCTTCGCGGCTGTGCATAAAGTGTCTCCATCTCCTGTAGTTCTCTGTATAACTTAGCATAAGAAACGAATCCCTTTACAAATGCATCCTCAATATCCGCTGTCTTGTATGCGATATCATCCGCGGCTTCCAGAATAAATGTCAATGGATGACGCGATCCGTTGGTTCCTGTCGCCGTTTCCACTTCTCGGAATATTTCTTCATCTGCATGATAGAATCCTAGCTTATGTCTCTTAATATCCCGACTCTTGGAATCAATATCCAAAGACGTAACCGGATACTTCACAATCGTGTTCAATAATGCATATGTCAGATTCATTCCCCGGTCATCCACCAGATAATGAAGCTTCGTTACCAGGCGAAACGCCTGTGCATTTCCCTCAAAATGATACAGATCTTCCCGCATCTGCAGGGTCAGGATCTCATCCAACGATCTGCCATGATATTCCAATGTATGAAGATGATCTCTGAACCACTCCCGGATCGCATCTTCACCAAAATGTCCAAACGGCGGATTACCAATGTCATGGATCAGTCCCGCACACTGTAGTACATTGCAGATATCTTCTTTCATCTGTACCGTAAACGACGGATCCTTCTTATATGTAAGAATGTTCTCTCCGATATTCTGTCCCAGAGACTTGGCAAACGAAGATACTTCCAGGGAATGCGTCAGTCTGGTACGAATAAAATCACTCTTGTCCAGCGGAAATACCTGCGTCTTATCCTGCAATCTGCGAAAGGACGCACTTCCTATAATCCGATGGTAGTCTTTCTCGAACTCACTGCGCAGATCTGATTTACCGTTGCTTTTTGCAATTTTCCCAGTTCTGTATCTCTGCGTTGATAATAATTGCTCCCAGTTCACTCCGTCACTTCCTCATAATCCCGTTATCTTTGCCGGACGATCTTTTTTCATTTAGTCCAGATAAATCGGTTCTTCGTAATCTTTGCCAAGTAACGCTTTCTTACGCTCCTGATATCCCAAGAATGCCCATTCCGTCATATCTGTCCACGCATGATCTCTACGATCATATACCTGCACATAACCGATGCGCTTTGGATGCATACGGACACTGTTGCTCTCATACTCATGTCCTGTATACGGATTCAACTCTCCGCGCTCCAGATCTTCCGCATCATCATCTTCCTCTTCTGCATAAACCGCCTGCGCGATCTCTTCTTCCTGAGCCGGCTGCTGTTCCTCATAATAAGTCTGCTCTGGCTGTACCGGTTCTTCATATTCAATAAAGTCACTTTCTTCTTCCATTGCTTCTAATGGTTCTGTGGCTTCCTCAATCTCTCGTTCGATCTTCTCTTCTTCATGCTTTTCTTCCTGACGCTCTTTTTTATTACGGCGCTGGAACATTGCTCTCCATCCGGTCAGCTTCTTCTCGTGATGAGTCTGCTCTTTCTTCTCTTCCGCGTAAGCTTCCTCATGAACTTCTTCCGGAATCTCCTGCTGAACCTCCTCCTGAACCTCCTCGTGGATTTCTTCATAACGAGGTGCTTCTGGGATCTCTTCGTGCGTTTCTTCATAGACTGCTTCGACTGCTTCCGCTGCTTCTTCTATCGGTTCTGCTTCCATTAACACCGGCTCGTCAGCGATCTCTTCCATTACAGACACAGATTCTTCCGTCACAGGCTCTTCTATCATCTCATTTACAATCGGAATCTCTCCAGTCTCTCTGCGTACCAGCTCCTCATGAATATCCATGTAATCGCCAAGCGTCATCTCTTTTTCAGATGCGCCGCTCATATCGGTTACCTCTGACGGAATCTGTTCCATTGCGGCATGAAGCTGTTCTGCTTCTCTCGCTTTTTTCTCCTTACGGGCCTTAGTCTTTGCAAGCTTATGCAGTTCCTTCTCTGTAGGGACAATATCCTCTACATTAGCTGCACGCTCTGCTGCCTCGCTGTCTGCAAGAATGCTCAGCTGAAATGGGCATCCAAGAATATCTGCGATCATACGCATATCCTGTTCCTGAAAGTTATCTCGTCCCAGCCTCTGCGTAAGATTCTGACGGGACATCTTCTTCCCGGTTCTCTCTTCAATTGTCTCTGCGAGTTCTTTGATGGTCATGCCTTTACGGCTTAAGATAATCTTGACTTGTTCTCCGAATGTAAGATCTAACATGATAATCTCCTCCTTATTAATCCTTCCGCCCTGCAAGATACAACGACGGACAGACAGAGTCAATGCCCTGTCTATTGTTTATACTCTCCCCACAGGTCTATCTCTCCCACAAACGAACTTATGATAACAAGTTCGTCTTGTAAACTCATAAGTTTCTTGATAAACCTATATTTTTCCCATACAATATTTTATCAAATGATATTTCGTTCGTCAAGATAATGAAGTTCACCAAATTTCTTTTCTGTACTGCATACGGCAATTCTGGCATCTCCTGCATCCGGCTGATACTCCTGATAATAGTATGTTCCCAGCACTGCCTCCGGCTGTCGCACCAGTCTCGCTCCCCGTTCATCCAGTGCTATCTCAAACTCACGCAGATCCTGTTTCATTCCCAGACGTATCGCCTTGATAAAACTCTCTTTCAACACCCAGTATCTGTAAAATCCTTCTGCCTGCTCTGTTTCGTTTTTCTGACTCTGGATCCAAGCCACTTCCCCTGGGCAGAAATATCTCTCAGCCAGTCTGATCTTATTTCCTTTAATCATTTCCACATCGCATCCCACCTGCGCATCCGGTTGTGTGCTGACCGAACATAGCGCATATTTTCCGGAATGCGACAGATTATATGGCATCTGATCCGACAGCTCATAATATTTTCGCATCTGCTGATATAAAATCCATGCCCCTACGCTCTGCATTTTACCTTCTAAAGGTCTGATCCGGTCAGCTTTCTCCCTGCGCCAGTCCGGAAGACGGTTGTAACATCTTCTATATATCATGTCATTCTGAAGAGGCGTGACATCCATAATCCATGTGTGTACCATGCATTTTCCTTTCTATATACAAGTTATGGTAGTAACCATAATAAGCACTATCCAAAACAATTATCACCGTAACTATACCCAAGTATAACATTTACTATGTTTTATATCCATTCTTTTATTCATCCTCAATTAATCATTTTGCATTAAATAAGTATCGTATTGACAACAAATAAGATACAGGATATGATAAAAATACAATATATGCATACTACTATTTTACCATCGCTTGTATGGTTATGGTAATTTATTTGCTTATTGACGATACGCGCAAATCACTGTATGATTGTATCATCAAATTTCTGTTTGATAATACAAGAGAGGAGTACAAATGGAAGAGATGGATAAAAAGGAAATTAAAGATGTAATTGAGTGGTGTGATGAAAAAGGACATAGCGAACACGAAATTCTGGAATTAATCCGGCGGATTGTTGGTGCGAATCCACGAGAAGAGGAAAAATAGCATAAAGGCAAACCGAGCAGCTGCATCTTACAGTCTGCCCGGTCTTTACTATTTTATTTCGTTAACTACTTCCCCGTTTCTTCTATGCTTATCATATTCTGTGCCACAGTTTCACTGATGCGATATACCATATCAGAGCCTTCCACCATGACGTATCTGTTCTCCCCTGCATCATCAGTCTTGCCCAGATACACGGTAAAGGTCTGCTCTTTATCTGAACTGTCAGTATATACCGCCTTTGCAGTAATTCTCTGGCTTTCATCCAGTCCATACTCCGCAAGCTCCTCTGCCGATGCATGATAATTCGCACAATCTGTCAGACTCAACGCCCCAAAACCTCCGGCAAGTTCTCCGACTTGATCATCCTCTTCATATACGGTATCTGTTCCATTTTCAGTAATCGTCACACTCTTCAGATTACCGCTTCCGATGGACGGAACTGTATCGTATTGAACCAGATTGGTCAGATCAAATTGCAGATAATCCTGGAAACCTGAACTGATCGTGTATACCTTTCCGCTGTCTCCCACTGTAGCATAATAGTTCTCGCCTGCGCCGTTGCCAATCAGAATTTCTGTTGTCACGCCATCATTGTCCTGAAACTGAATTGTATAGGACGGTTTATCCAATCCATAATCCGACAGTTGATCCGGATTCTTCAGTTCCCTCACTGCCTCCATCTGCCGGATAGCATCTGCGGTACTCTGAACCGTGTCCTGATTCATTGGAATCTCATTATCTTCATCATATTCCCATGTATCATCCACCTTTGCAAACGACATATTCTGGCTTCCGTCACTATAAGAATATGCAGTAATATCACTGGCATCCGTCAGATATATCTTTGAAGCTTCTGCTTCCTTTTCTTTCTTCTTTTCCGACTTATCGTTCCATGCACTGGCAGCACCATTTGCTACAACAAGCAACAGAATCATAGCCAACAGAATGATTGTTTTTTTCTTCTTTCTATCCATAAGCCACCTTCCTGTCCGTGCTAAGCTTTTCGACGTTTCAGCCATTGCTGGAATCCGTAGATCAATACGATAATCGGAATACCGATAATACATGCAAATCCGATTAATCCTGTGTGCTGCATCGTATTATAAGTAATAGAAAGGCTCTTCGGCTCAATAGCCACATTCTGTACGCCATCGAAGTTTGCTGTCACCGCATTGGCAAACAAGGTCAGATTCTCTAATGTTGAGAAAGAATCGGTAATCTGACTGTCTAGCATACTCTCAGAAGTAATCACCGTAAACCGGCTCTTCACGGTCTCTGTTTCGGTATCGGAATCCTTCTCATTCTCAGCCGTGACATCCTCACCCTCAATGGTCTCCTCTGCAATTGCGCCAAGTACATAAGTGCCCTTCTCCTGGCTGTCCTCCGTCACCGCATATCCATTCGATGATGTGGTCATAAATGATGTGGTTGTAATCGTATCACGTTCCGGATCTGTAAGTTCCATGCCCTGCGCATTTACCATCATTACCATCTGTGTACTCATACCGTTCATCAGATCTGAGTCCCCACTAATATCCGGGAATATATAATAGTAGTTGCCCTGATAACACCGTTCCATATCTGCAATGTAACCATTCACCCTCTGCATGCCATATTCTTTCAGCAATGCATCCAGATTAGGTACATCGCCTTCTATATTACCAAGCAGCACCATCACATCACCGCCGGACTTCATGTAACTTTCAATCTGGTCCTTTTCTTCTGTTGTCAGATCTGCGGAAATACCATTCATGATCAGAAGATCACAATCATCCGGAACCGCACTTGTCATCAGCAGATTCAATTCTTCGGAAGAAACATTATTCTTATCCAGCTGATCCTGTACGGATGTGGAAAATGAACTCTCGCCATGTCCGGTTGTGTAATACACCTTATTCTGACTGTCATTCGTTACATAGTTGATCGCACTGGTAAGCTGTCCCTCGCCGTCAAACTGTGTTGCATCCGTGCTTCCTGTCGTGTAATATGCATACGCATCTGTAACCAGAATCTCGTCAAATGTGATTGTGTCACTTTTTCCGGTGTCTTTGCAAGACACTACGATCGAATTCTCTGACACATTATTCTTCGTAAGCTCTGCCGGATGAAGCACCGGATCTACCCATTTTACAGTCACATTCTTAGACAGTGCCTGATACTTATTCAGAAATGTACGTATCCGTTCATCGGTACTGCTCTTCTCTGCATAAACGGTCACGGTTACCTTCTGGTCCAGCTTTTTCAATAATTTCTTACTGGTATCTGTAATCTCATAGATTTTATTGTCACTGACATCAACCTTCCGCACACTTTCCGGAAGTCTGGACGCCAACATATTCACCAGCACCACAACACACAGCACCAGCACGATCGCACCTACACTGTAGCTGCCGTTGACTGATGCACTTTTCTTAAACTGCTCTTTCAAACGATTCATGCCGCACCTCCTAACTCCATCGTCTCTTCTGTATCATTTCCATCGTAAGAAATACAAAAAATACGATCAGACTCAGATACAGAATGATTCCACTGACATCTAACAGGTTATTGGAGGCAATGCTGTTAAATGTATCAATCAGGTTCAGCTCGCCACAAATGGTTGAAAGCAGGTTCTCGTAAACTTCTGGCTTTACTGCGTATACAATTCCATTTACTCCGAGATTCACAATCTCCAAGATCAGACATATCACCCAGTTCTGGGTCATGCGCCAGACAGCCCAGACTAACAACGACAGTAAAAATGCTATTCCAAATACATTAGCCATAGCTGACGAAGGCAGGAATCCTATGATTCCACTCCACAATTGAATAACCATTAGTATACCAAAGGTACCGATTGCCGCAATAATCTGGCTCTCTGTCAACGATGACACGAACATTCCGATTGCAATATATACACAGCCCAGCAGAAAATATACCAGAATAGATAAGTAATCCGATAATATATAGGCCGTTCCCTGCATCTTGATCATTAAAGGAAATAACAGATATACCGCACATGGGATTCCTAAAATGGTAATCATTGCAAGATATTTTCCCATTACGATCTGGAACAGGCTGACCGGCGCTGTCAGAAGCAATTGATCTGTCCGATTCTTACGCTCTTCCGCAAAGCTTCTCATGGTCAGTAACGGTGCTGCGATCAGCAGCATGAAGATACCGCCGGAAAGCACATAGGAAAAGTACGGATATCCGTAATTCAGATTATATGCCATAAAATATATACCTGAAAATGCAAGTAAAAATACAATGATCACATAACCGATCATGGTATTAAAATATCCTTTTAATTCACGCCTATAAATCGCTGCCATCGCCTGTCACCTCCTCTTTCCCATCATCCCGAATCTCCTGTTCTGCCAGAGACGCTGTATATTTACCCTGGGTAAGCTCCAGGAATACTTCTTCCAGTGTAGTCTGCGACAGACTGAGTGTCGTTAACGGCTGATTATTTCTCGCAAATGCTGTAAATATCTCTTCTCTGATATCCTTCGCATTCCTTGTCTCAATCTGAGCTGTTGTCATCAGATTGTTATCCTTTCGGTAATCCACTTTCTTAATTCCGGATACTTCCTTCAGAATCTCCTGTACTCTCGTCACAGGTGCTTTTGCCTGCAGTTCAATATGTCTGCTGCTCTTAAGTCTGTTCTCCAGATTCTCCGGGGTATCACTTGCCACCAGCTTACCTCTGGAAATGATCATAATGTAATCGCACACTTCACGGATCTCTGCCAGAATATGCGAACTCAATATAATCGTATGCTTCTTAGACAGCTTACGGATCAGCTCTCGAATCTCAATGATCTGCTTCGGATCCAGACCAACTGTCGGCTCATCCAGAATGATCACCTCCGGGAATCCAAGGATTGCCTGTGCAAGCCCAACTCTCTGTCTGTATCCCTTGGACAGGTTCTGGATCAGTCGATTCTCCACTTCACGGATGCCTGTCATCCGAATCACGTCATTCATCTGTTTTTCACGTTCTTTTTTAGGTATCTTCTTCAGTTCGGCTGCAAACTGCAGATACTCCCGAACTGTCATATCCATATATACCGGCGGCTGTTCCGGCAGATAGCCAATACTCTTCTTTGCAAGCTCAGGCTCTTTCAGAATATCATGCCCCTGGATTAACACCTTCCCCTCGGTTGCTCCAAGATATCCTGTCATAATGTTCATGGTTGTAGACTTGCCCGCACCATTCGGTCCAAGAAGACCATAAATATGCCCCTTTTCAATACGAAAGCTCAGATGGTCCACTGCTGTATGATCGCCATACATTTTCACCAGATTCTGCACTTCAATCACAATATCTTCCTCCTCTTTAATACTCTTAAAGAATCATTGTAAAAAGAAAGTATGACGATTCATTGTAAAAAATGTGTTTTTTGTGTGTTCAGTTTGTGAAGGTAACATTACCCGCATTCATGCTAATCTCAAACTAATTGCCAAAAAATAATCATCTGAAATGTCAAAAGCAGGCATCCATGCTAATACATAGATGCCTGCTTTCACAAGTTATCTTGCTGTTTATACTGATAATACATATTTGGTCTTTAAGTCATTGCAACGATTATAATTTATGAAACCTTCCTTTTGCAGACGTCCGACAACAATTCCACACAGGATATTTTGTTTCTGAGCAAAAGAGCAAATGGATGTTTTTGAAAAATCATTCAGAGACGTAAATGCATTAAATTCTACAGTAGGAATTAATGTCTCTTTTGCGAAGTTGTCAGCAGCTTCTTCGTCTTCATCTGTTGTACCATCAGATTGATTGATATGACCAAGCAAAATATGACCGAGTTCATGAAATAAACTAAACCAGAATTTATCTGCATCTTTGCCACGTACTGTTAATCCAACAACTATTTTATTTCCATCACAGAAAGTTGCTCCATGCAGGAAAGAACCTCCGATATGAGGAAGGAAAACAAGTGCAATACCACAACCAGATAACATCTCAATCAGTTTAGGACAAAAATCAGCAGGGTTCATTGCTGTCATGCTTCGTATTTCCGGTAGTTTCTCCTTAAGAGTTTTTAAATCAATCAATGACGTTTCAATGGCACGAGCTTCCAGTTTTGCTTTCTGTGCCCATGCTAATAGAGCGAGATTACCCTTTTCTGTTTCAGCCAATCTGCGACATGCAATTTTTGATAATTTCATATCCTTGATAATCTCAAGATTTACAACTTCAAAATATTTTCTAAGATAAATTACCTTTTCGGTTGCCTCTCTGGTTTCCGGTACCCAACCATTCTTTGACATTTCACGATAAGGTAGTTTTTTCACAAGCTCTTTATCAGAATCCATTTCGTTCTCTGCATTTGCTTTTATGAGTTTTTCGCGATAAGTAGCTTCTAATTTATTCCAAAACTTAGCAGGAACGCCTAGTACCATTTCTAAACGAACTGCGACTTCCGGAGTCAACTGAACATCACCATTGATTAATTTACTAATATGTTTTTCGGACATACCCATGCGTAATGCAAACTCTTTCTGGCTAAGCCCTCTGTCAATCAACTGCTCTTTAATAGTTGCTCCCGGCGGTGTTGCAATAAAGCTGCGACTTTTCACCATCGTAATACCACCTCCTAGTAGAATGAAAGTTTAATGATAGTCTACAATTTCCATTACGTTTGCAATTTGAATTTCATTCCCTTTTCTTTCAAAAACCAGTCTGTAAGGATGAACTAAATCCATTGCGTATTGGCCTTTTCGATTGCCTTTTAATGGATGGCATCTTCCGATATGGAATTTAACCATTTCCTCAACAGTATCAGATGCAGCTATTTCGTCTATACGCTGATGGATTTTTTCAGCCATTTCTAAACCGTATTTCTTTTCTGCCTCACTTGCTAGTGTACACACCTTTTCAATCCTGCGAGACTTATATGTTATTTCCAATCTGTCACCTCTTTTGCGGATTTACCTTTGAGGTAAATCTATTATATTCTGTTCAACTATATATGTCAATAATCTCAATCAACTCAACTGGCAAAATACGTTTCATTTGTATTGCAACATTTTTTATTCAGATTACATATATACTACATCCAAGCGAATTATATGTCAACATTTTCATAACCTCACGCTTTAACTCATCACAACAATCGAGTAGGCCAACACCTACTCGACGTGCAATCAATGTCATCTCGCCTGTCGGCTCGATGAACATTGGCCGCCATATAGAAATTCGTGCAAGCACGATTTCTGCATAGCGGCTTATTGCACAAAAAGAGAACCTGCCTTTCGGCAAAGTTCTCTCCAGTTTTTTCTCGTGCTAAGAGGTTCTGAATAATTACGCTCTTTTCATATTCTTGATGACTTTCAGTCTGGTGAATTCCTCACGCTCTTTTTCTTCCAGTGCATTATTAATGTTATGAACCAGATTCGTATACATCGGAATCGTTATATTCTTCAATGCGTTGGCACGCTTCTGCGTCTTTTTAATATTTGATGCCAGACGATACGCAGAGTTCTCAACCATGGACAACTTAATCGTCAGGTCTTTCACTTCACGAAACGCCTCTCTCGCAATATCAATCGACTCGCTGGTCGTGCTGAATGAGTACGTAAGGTTATTCTCTTTTTCATCATATTTCACATGCGGAATCTCTGTACCCATGATGCTTCGCGTCTGGATACGAATGGATTCCTCTATCGGCACGGTAAATGCGAGCTGCTGCACCTTGCTGATACCATGTTCAATATTCGCACGCTGCAGGCACGCATATGCCTTGGTAAATGTGCTGTCGATCTGCTCCTGAATCTCCTTTGCCTCATCGATCAGAGCCATCAGTTCTTTCAGAAGCACATTACGCTTCTTATCCATCAGGTCATACCCCTGACGAGCAAGAGCCAGAGAATTCTTCGCCAGCATCAGATTTCCTTTGGTGGGAAACTCTCGTGGATCCATATCATCGACTCCTTTCCTTGTTGCCTTCAAAATCCGCGTGAACTCGTGAGCTTTGCTCACTCATTCACGTCAAACTCGGCGCGTCTGGGATTTTTCTTTTTCCTGAAAAATCCGCGTGAACTCGCGAACTCCGTTCGCTCATTCACGTCAAACCCGGCTATACAGGCATCATCCTGTAGATGCTCCGCATCTCCGTCTTATGCCTGTGCATCCGGGGATTTTTCACGTGGATAGTACTTTTCTATGATCTTGGTGTCGATTCGATCGAGTTCTTCTTTCGGAAGCATTCCGAGAAGTTCCCAGCCGAGGTCAAGTGTTTCCTGGATCGTACGGTTCTCGGTCGGTCCCTGTCCTACGTAACGTTTCTCAAATTCCTTACCGAATTCCAGATATTTCTTATCCAATGGGGACAATTCGTCTTCACCGATTACGGATGCCAGGTTTCTTGCCTCACCTACTTTTGCGTATGCAGAGAATAGCTGGTTGGCAAGTCCCTGATGATCTTCTCTGGTGTATCCTTCACCGATACCATCCTTCATCAGACGAGACAGTGACGGAAGTACACTGATTGGAGGGTATACACCCTGCCCGTAAAGGTTACGATCCAGTACGATCTGACCTTCAGTGATGTATCCTGTCAGGTCAGGGATCGGATGTGTGATATCATCGTTCGGCATGGTCAGGATTGGAAGCTGTGTTACCGATCCTTTGGTGCCTTCCACGATTCCGGCACGCTCATAAAGTGTTGCAAGCTCACTGTACAGATATCCCGGATATCCTTTTCTTGATGGAATCTCTCCCTTTGAGGAAGATACCTCACGAAGTGCCTCTGCAAATGATGTCATATCTGTCAGGATAACCAGAATGTGTTTGTTGCATTCAAATGCCAGATACTCTGCAACGGTCAGTGCAACCTTTGGCGTAATCAAACGCTCTACAACCGGGTCATTTGCCAGATTCAGGAACATACACACGTGATCGGATACTCCGCTTTCCTCGAATGTCTTACGGAAGAAATCAGCTACGTCATGTTTTACGCCCATCGCAGCAAATACGATCGCGAATTCTTCATCGGAATCATCTCCCAGTGATGCCTGCTTTACGATCTGTGCCGCCAGCTGATCATGCGGAAGTCCATTGCCGGAAAAGATCGGCAGCTTCTGTCCACGGATCAGAGTGGTCAGACCATCAATTGCAGATATACCTGTACGGATATAGTTACGCGGATATTCACGGCGCACCGGATTCAGCGGCAGACCATTGACATCTCTCTTATCCGTAGAAAGCAGTGGTCCCAGTCCATCGATCGGTACTCCGACTCCGTTAAATGTTCTTCCCAGCATATCCGGTGACACTGCCACTTCCATCGGGTGTCCGGATAATTTGGTATGTGTATTTACCAGGGACATATTCTCGGTTCCTTCAAATACCTGGATGACAGCTCTGCCTTCATACAGTTCAATAATACGTCCCATTTTCTTTTTATTACCATCTACAACGAACTCTACGATCTCATCATAGAATGCGTCCTGAAGTCCTTCCAGAACTACGAGAGGTCCGTTGATATTACTTAAGCCAAGATATTCGATTGCCATTATCCTCTCTCCTTTCTATGCGTTCTTTGCTAATACGTTATTGTAGAATTCATCAATCTTTGTCTTATAGGTATCCAAAAGCTGAAGATTATCGTTTGGTACATCGTACTTGATAGCGATAACTTTCTCGAAGATGCCTTCTGCTTTCAGTACTGACATCGGATGTCCCATTGCCACCAGCTTACGGCTGGTCTTATAAAGATACAGGATGACATCCATCATCTTAAACTGCTTTTCCAGTGATACACAGGTATCGTCCTTATGGAAGGCATTCTGCTGCAGGAATCCCAGACGGATTACTTTTGCAATCTCCAGGATCAGCTTCTGATCATCCGGAAGTACATCCGCACCGATCAGTTTAACAATCTCCATCAGACTGTTCTCCTGCCCAAGCAAAGACATTAATCTGTTTCTATAGTCCACAAATTTTGGCGATACATTATCCGTATACCATCCGCTAAGATCTGTCAGATATTCACTGTAACTGGTCAGCCAGTGAATTGCCGGGAAATGTCTTGCATATGCCAGTGACTTGTCCAGTCCCCAGAAGCAGCGGACAAATCGTTTGGTATTCTGTGTAACAGGCTCAGAGAAATCACCACCCTGTGGGGATACCGCACCGATAATAGATACAGAGCCTGTAGCACCGCCCAGTGTCTGCATCATTCCGGCTCTCTCGTAGAATGCTGACAGACGAGATGCCAGATATGCCGGGAAACCTTCCTCAGCCGGCATCTCTTCCAGACGTCCGGATAACTCTCTTAATGCTTCTGCCCAACGCGATGTAGAATCTGCCATGATCGCTACGTCATAACCCATATCACGGTAATACTCAGCCAGTGTAAGACCTGTATAAATTGATGCCTCTCTGGCAGCTACCGGCATGTTAGATGTATTCGCGATCAGTGTCGTTCGATCCATCAGCGGATTACCGGATTTCGGATCGACAAGTTCACCAAACTCTTCCAATACCTGTGTCATCTCATTACCACGCTCACCGCATCCGATATAAATAATGATATCCGCATCGGACCACTTCGCGATCTGATGCTGCGTCATGGTTTTACCGGTTCCGAATCCCCCTGGGATTGCTGCCGTTCCGCCCTTTGCGATTGGGAACATCGTATCCAGAATACGCTGTCCGGTTACCAGCGGTACGCTTGCCGGATATCTCTGATGCACCGGTCTTGCTACTCGAATCGGCCATTTCTGTGTCATAGTCAGTTCCTGAATATCCCCATTAGAACGCTGGATCTTTACCAGCACTTCATCAATGGTGTAATCTCCATCCGGAACGACGTCTACTACTTTTGCTACTTCAACCTCCGGCGGCACCATACATTTGTGTACAATTGCGCGGGTCTCCGGCACTTCTGCAATTACAGATCCGCCGTGTACTACATCACCCTTTTTTACCGTCAGATGGGTCTTCCATTTCTTTTCTCTATCCAGGGAATCAACCGATACACCTCTGGTAATAAATGCACCACCCTTATCAGCGATACGTTCCAGCGGTCTCTCAATTCCGTCAAAGATATTATCCAGGATACCAGGTGCCAGCGTTACTGACACCGGTGCTCCGGATGCTTCTACGATCTCTCCCGGATGAAGTCCCGAAGTTTCCTCATATACCTGAATGGTCGTACGTTCTTTGTCCAGTGCAATAACCTCACCTACCAGGCGCTGTTCACCTACATATACCATTTCAGACATCTTAAAATCACTTTTTCCTTGCAGGTAGATTACAGGGCCATTGACGCCGTAGATAACTCCTGTCCTTTTCTTATCCAATGCCCGTACCTCCTCTAAACATAAAATCCTGGAATTCTTCTTCCAATGCTCCTTTGTACGCATGGTCAATCAGCACATTCCGGCCTTTTACCACCGCTCTCACACCACCGACAAAATTCTCCTTGCTGACTGTAAGTGTCATTCCTGTGTGTTCCTCCAGCCATTCCTTTTTGTCTGCGTCTGACGGGTTAATATAGATCTTGAGATCTTCCCCATTTGTGAATCGTGCCGCTTTCTCGATATATGCTACCAGAAGTTCTTTATACTCATCCGTCTTCATGAACTCCTGTAATTCTTTCAGCACTTCCTGAAACAGTTCCTGCTTCAGTTCTTTCTGACGTTTGCCATACTCACGCTTCAATTCCAACTGTGCCTTAGATACAGCCATATTCTGCTGCTGTCTGGCACTGACTGTTTCTGCCTTGATCCGCACATCTGACTGACGGTTGGCCTCGCCTTTGTGCTGATTCAATACATTCGTCAGAGTCTGTTCATGCTGTTTTACAATCGCGTTCGCCTTTGCTCTTGCTTCTTCCATAGCAGCTTCCTGCAAATGCGCTACTCTCTCGTCTATCGTCAAGCTTCTCACCTTCTTCTCTATAATTTCAGTCCAATCGCCTCATTTACATAGGATGTGATAAAGTCTTTTTTACGTCCGGTTCCGTGTCTGTCAGGAATCTCGATCAGAAGCGGCATCGTTCTCTTCAGCTTAATCTCATCAATCAGCTCCGGAAATTCTCGTCCGAAACGCTCTGTCAAAAGTACAATGCCTACATCCGGATCTTCCATAGCAGTCTCAATCGCGTTACGTAGTTCTTCTTTTTCATGGACAACCACGCCATCTACGCCCGCTAACCGCATTCCTGTCAGAGTATCCACATTATCACTGATCAGATACATCCTCATCTTACAATTTACCAAGGATCATGAAGGAGATGATCAGTCCATACAGACACACACCTTCCGCCAGACCTACGAAAATAAGAGATTTACCAAGTGCGCTGGAGTCTTCACTGATTGCTCCCAGTGCTGCGCTTGCTGCACTTGCTACTGCGATACCACCGCCGACACAAGATAAACCGGTTGAAAGTGCTGCTGCAAGGTATCCAAATCCTGTTGCGCTGCTTGATGCTGTACCAGCTGTCTCTGCTGCCTGTGCAGGCATTCCTGAGAACAGCATGATTCCAGCTACGACAAATGCTCCGAAGAAGAAGAATGCATTTGCTCCGATCGTACGTTTATAACGTTTTTTTGATTTCTCTCCCAGAAGAAATGTTCCGAATGGGATGATGATGCCAAGCACCAAAGCTGCGATAAGTAATAATTTTACTGCTAATGTCATTGTAATAGTCCTCCTTGTCTTAAGTCATATGATTATTTTGTGTTTATTTGGTTAAATGGTTTGAATTCTCGTCCGCTTCCCTTATAGAACCGGCTGAACATCTCATAGTATTCAAGCCTCAGTACCTGAATACCTACAACCAAACCTTCCAGTAACATTACGATTGCATTACCGATTACAATTCCGATCCAGTTCGGGCTTCCATTCTCAGCACCTGAAAGCATCAGTACAACCTGCATGATTGCTGCGTGGCTGACTGCAAATGCTCCGATACGCACATAGGACAGCGTATTGGAAAAGTAACTAAGCATCGTCTCGAATAATTCAAAAAATCCCTGTACCAGAAACATCCCTTTGCCGACTTCCATTTTCTTATGTCTCTTCTCGACAATATTACCAAGAGGTTCTTTGAACAGGAACAGCAATATTGGAATCCCCAGGAAAATTACCATTAATATATTACCTGGTGTCTTGTGACCTGTCATATAAAGCACGATCGTCATTACGATAAATGCATAAAACACCAGTCCCGCAATACCATTATGAGAGAACAACATATCTTCCAGATCATGCGCTTTTGCTGCATTGATAATCTGGAACAGCATTACCAGTAAGTTGAGTCCCATACCAAATGCAATTGCTACAATAAATACGGTATTCAGCTGACCGATAAACGGTAAGTTGGTCATCGCGTCTACCGGCTTCAACCACATAGCAGGCATTACATCTTCAAATCCGAACACACTTCCGTACATAACTCCAAAGAACATTGAGAACACTCCAGCAACGGAAATAATGCCCGCCAGATTCATTCTCTTCTTCAGATACAGGATGCCGCCCACGATAAAGAGCAGTGCCCCCTGTCCGAGATCTCCGAACATGGCTCCGAATATCAGTGTATATGTGAGTGCCACAAACATAGTCGGATCCATCTCATCGGCCGCCGGAAGTCCGTACATCTCAATGAACATCTCAAACGGTTTGAAGAATTTCGGATTCTTGAGCTTGGTCGGTGGCTCTCCAAAGAATTTTTCTTTATTCTCCTCGACCACTGCCATAACTCTATCATCATCTTTAATCTCTTTCAGGAACTGCTCCACATCCGCTTCACTCATCCATCCACAAATCACGTAATGACCGTCTTTGTTTTCTTCATCCTCGATGATTGCTGCCTTTTTACGAATGTCAAAGTATTCTGCCAGCTCTGTCAATCTCTGTTTAGCTCCCAGAAGTTTGGATGCATTACTGCTCATCAGGCTTGCTTCCTTTTCATCAACCTCAGCAATCTCCTGATCTGTCTTTTCAATCTCTTTCTGTACTGTCATCCTGATCTCTTCCGGAGTACCTTCTTTATATTCATTGGTTAGATGGATTCGTTCAAAATGCAGTGAATTAAAAAGTGCATCCACTTTCGCTTTGTCTTTGTTGGCTGTAATGTATCCGCCATAGACATAACTGTCATTTCTTGATCCTTCCAGAAATACTGCATCCAGATCTTCAAATAAGTACTTTTCAAGTCTTCCGTAGTAGTCCAACCCGATCCTACCAAAACGTATCTTTAGAAACTGATAAGTGGACACATGTCCCAAATTAATTTCTAATGATCGGAACGGTTCCAGTGCATTCGCAGTCTCTTTCAGTTCACCTGCTTTTTTCTTTAATCGTTCCCTTTTCTCCTGAAAATCCACGTAATCGTGATTAATATCACGCAAGAGTCCCATCATCTCATCTCTGCTCAGAGATGTATCCGGTGAAGCCTGCGTATCACCAAGTAATGCACAGAACTGCTCCGCTTTTCCTAACGGATCACGATACGGATTCACTTCGATGAAGGGCTGCAGATTGTCCGTCGTCTTCAGTTCAGCGATAGCACTTTCCAGCTGCATTTCATGTCTGGACAGATACTTATTGCACATTCTGTCGATATCCGATTGCGGTCCGCTGATCTGCAGGAATTTCATCTTTACTATCATTTCTTAGCACCTCCTATGTACCCCAAAGTCTCCCTCGGTGTCAGGCCGTAGCGGATACACTCAAGGGCTGTAGTCAGTCTGTTGATCTCCTCTTCCTTCAGGAACAGATAGGTATTCACTGTTGCCAGCGAATATGGATTCCTTCTGCGGTCTGACAGATACATGCCATGGATACATGCCTTATAGAACTGCTCCATGCCTTCAGATCTCTGCATCGCATGGAAGCGATTCTCATAATATGTATTTGCCAGAAGCTGCATAAACTGATCTACAGTCGGCGCTTCAACCAGCGCCTTAAATTCATCTACCTTAATTCGATAATGGATTGGTATGGTCATCAGATAAATGTCCGGTGGAAGCATATGATAATACTTCTTCGCACGGTAGATCCAGTTCAGATTCAGCAGATCAATCTTCATCCCACAGTCTCTGGTGTAGATCTCCTTTTCCTTTTTATCCAGGGCCTTACGCTGTCTGGTCCACGCATTTTTAAAATAATACTGTTCCAGTACAGTTTCGTAGTCATACAATGTCGCTTCGCTGGTATCCTTCAATTTCACCAGCGGCTCATAGTATTCGGTACCTTTCAGGTTCTCTACCAGTTCCTCGATATTGCCGGATGTTACCAGCTTATCGATGGAAATCTGCGAATACCTGTCAAAATACTCTTTCTTGTAATTTAAATCAAACGGTACATCATAATGATTGAATACGATTCGGAAACAATAATTAATCAAATCTATTTCATACCGTTTCCAGAAGCCTCTCATAAACTGCTTCTGTTTCATGCCCGCAAATCGATACAATCTTGTATAATCTGCGTACAATGACTGTGCCAACACTTTTTCCACATTGCCCCTGTGATACAGTGTATCATCCATCCGGTTCAGTGCATCCGCATACGCGGGTTTCCCTTTCAGATATTCCACTGCTTCCGGAACGCTGTGAAGTGCGGCAATGTTCTCAAAATCCTGATCTGTCAGAAGTTTTGCCTGCATAGCCCGTACTTTTGTAACCAGACCACTGTATGCCATCACATTTCCCATAGTCTCACCTCTGCGTTATACCTCTATGATACGCTCCAGAATCTCTTTTACATAAGCCTTGCGATTCTGATTATAATCATTTTCCAGATTATCGATAACGGAATGATGTCGTTCCTTCTCTTCTTTCAGGATCTGCTCCATCTTCTTCTCAGATTCCTGTTTGATCTGATCCAGCTTCTGCTTCGTATCTTCTGCCAGTTTCGCATCGAACTGGTCCCGTTCTTCCTGCAACCGCTTCTCAATCGCAGCTTTTTCTTCTTCTGCGTGCTCCACGATCGCTTCTGCTGTCATTTCTATATCTTCCAGCTTTTGAAATACAGAATCCATATGGCACCTCCATTCTTTTTACATGATTGGATAAGTCTTTTATCTAATTGGATATTATGCGCTCTTTTATTTTTCAATGCAATCGTCATTTTCAACAAAAGACTATCATTAATTCTATGAAAAATAGTACAAAACCTACTTTTCCAAATACTTGATAAATAGCTCCGCAGCCCAGCTTTTTCCCACACCTTTATCCCATACCATCTGGATATCCCGGGGCGGCATCTTCATATCCACATCAATCTGCACCAACTCTTTTTTCTCTAATAATGGCTCTGCCAGTGCTTCGGGCACGAACCCTATCCCCAGGTCATTTTGTATCAACGGCAGCATCAGATTGGCCGTCGCTACTTCCATATCCAGTTCATAATCGATCTTCGCCTCCGAAAAAACTGCCTTATATAATTCATAAGTTGCTGTTCCATTGCCCAGTCCGATCAGAGGATAACTACATAGCTCTTTGAGTGTCTTCCTGCTCTCTGCAAGTTCTTCATAAATGCTGCCACCTACCAGGATCTCATGAAATTCCGTCATCTTCCTGCTGGTTAATTTCTCGGATACAGAAAATGGATTGGTAATAAACGCAATATCAGTCTTACCGCCATTCAGATCATCAATTACTTCCGGCGTCGTATTGTTACGGATCTTAATCTTAATCTCCGGATAACTCTTCTTAAATTCACAGATCTTATCCATCAGATACAAGTGAAGTGCTGTCTCTGTCACTCCTATCTCGATCGTCCCTCCCAGCCCTTCGCCCAGACTGCTGAGTTCCGCCTCTGCATTAAACAAATGATGACACGCCACCTCTACATGTTCATACAGACGTTTTCCTTCTTCTGTAAGCTTCAGACCTCTCGGTTCACGGATAAACAATGCACAGTTAAGCTGTGATTCCAGAAGCTTAATTACTCTCGTTACATTGGGCTGATTGCTTTTCAGCACACCTGCTGCTTTCGTAATATTCTTATACTTCGCTACATAGTAAAATATCTTATAGTACTCAAAATTAATATCCATACAAATTTTATATTCCTCGCATATAATATATATATTTTTAGTATTTCTTTAAAAGTAGTATAATCCACATCGTAAAGAAAGTAAACAGGTGATCTCATGAGAAAATCAAAAAAACAAATGTCCGAGTCTTTCCGGACCGCTGCATTCCTGTCAGTGTCCGGTGGCTTGCAGGATGCTTATACTTATATATTCAGAGATAAGGTCTTCGCGAATGCGCAGACTGGTAACATTGTGCTCTTAAGTCAGTGCATTGCAAACCGTGACTTAGAATTATCCATTCACTATATTGTACCTTTATTATTTTTCGCAGTCGGTATCGCTGTGGCCGAGATAATCCACGGCAAATTCAAAGAAGCCAGACGCCTTCACTGGCGGCAGCTGGTTTTGATTATTGAAATTGCATTACTATTTATTGTCGGATTCCTTCCTGAGAAATGGAATCTTCTTGCCAATGCGATGGTATCCTTTTCCTGTGCAATGCAGGTACAGGCATTCCGCAAGGTGAACGGTTATGCCTTTGCCAGCACCATGTGTATCGGTAATCTCCGAAGCTGTGTAGAATCGCTGTGTGCATATGGAAGAACCCGTGACAAACACATACTTCAGAAAGCTTTCAGCTATCTTGGTATCATTATATTGTTTGCAGTAGGCGCAGCACTTGGCGGTCACTTTATTCCGGTTATTGCTGCACGTACAATATGGCTTTCCTGTGGACTTCTGATTGTAAGCTTTCTGTTCATGTTTATCAGGGAAGAAGTGGAAGAACATCCGGAACTTTTGGCAGACGAGAAGGCAATCAAAGAAAGCTTTCATAATATAAAGGAAGAAACATTAGACGTTACGCACATTCTGGAAGACGACATCAAATCATCCAGAAAAGACAAATAAATATTAGATTGTCAAGTCCCATATGCAAAGAAGCGAGAGGTATGTGTCCAGCCTCTCGCTTCTTTGCATTTCACATTTATTCAGTTATATTCTCCACATTTAGAATCATACCGCGTGGATCGCATTCACAATCGCACGCTCCATCACCTGTGCAGCCAGTGTCCCGGCGACATTGATATCTGCCTCTACATCACCAACGGACGCCGCATAGATTGTATCCCCATCCGCCAGTGTCCCTACCGGATTAATACATCTTGCATATGCATTGCGTGTCATTGATGCAATCTTATTCATCTCTGCTTTGGAAAATTTACCATTCGTAATCACAGCACCAATTGTTGTATTACCGGTAAACATATCGGTTCGCTTACTAAGCTTATACAATTCTTCCCTGGTGTCTGCAAAACCACTGCCATCCTCTGACCGAAGTCCTGCAATCTTCTTGCCGTTTTCCGGATCAAAGATATCTCCCAATGCATTTACCACAACTACTGCTGCCATCTCCAATCTGCCAAGTCGTACCGCATAAATGCCAAGCCCTGACTTAGATGCACGCTCCATGCCACATAATTTACCGACGGTTGCTCCGCATCCGGCTCCTGTATTACCACTTCTCGGATGATTCGCTTTCGCATCCTCACAAGCTTCATACCCCATCGCCGCATCCGGTCTCACGCCGGCACTTCCAAAGCCCAGATCATAGATGCAGGACTGACATACCAGCGGCACTCTTGCATAACCTGTGTCATATCCTATGCCATGTTCTTCCAGATACCGCATCACGCCATCCGCTGCTGCAAGTCCGTATGCCGAACCGCCAGCCAACACGATCGCATTGATCGGATTATCTGCTGTAGTTGGATCTGCCAGATGCGTCTCTCTGGATGCCGGTCCGCCACCACTGACATCCACTCCGACTTTTGCACCTTTATCAAATAAAAGTACCGTCACGCCTGTCTTCGCCTGATCATCCTGCGCATTACCGATCCGCAGTCCCTTCAGATCTCTGACAGATATTTCTTCTAATTCGCCTGTCTGCTGCATTCCTTACACTTCCTTCAATGCTGCTGCCAGCGCACGTGCAACTGCTGCTCCCACTACGGTACATACAACTGCCTCGATTGCACCCTGCACACCTACAAATGCGACTACAAATGCAAATGGATTGGTTACGCCAAGCGCATCTACAAATCCCTGAATGTAGTCTGTATTATAAAAGAATAACACCAGAGAGCTCATGTAGAAAATGGTATTCAGAACCGGACAAGCCAGTCCGCCTGCAAAATACGCCAGATTCTTGTTCTTGCTTCTGACTGCTTTGAAGATCAGACCGCTGAGCAGACCTTCCAGGATTCTTGGAACGATACATGTAAATACGGTACCGAATGGATTGATTCCAAGAAGCATTGCCCCAAATGCGCTGGTTCCAAAGCACTGCATCAGACTTGTGATACCAAATGCTGCTCCACAGATTGCGCCACCTTTCGGTCCAAGGATCATCGCTGCTACTGCTACCGGTACGGTCAGGAATGTGATCGAAAGTCCCGGTGTTCTGAGGTATCCTAACGGTGTGAATGCCATTACGAAGATAATCGCGATCATCAGCGCCAGTTCTACAAGATACTTTGTGCCTCCCTTAGTGTTAGTTGTTGTCGTTGCTTCCATATTCTGTTCTCCTTTTCTGCTGATAAAACGGCACTTTTCCAAGTGTTCCCCTGTCTTTCAGCCACGTATTATAGGGAAATGAGCATCGCTATCAGACTTCGTCCTCCCCTTAGGCGGTTGCCGCCTTACGGTCAGCACCGGTTCAGATTCTATCTATAAGATATGAAACGCCCGGTGACATTATATCACCGGGTGCGTATTTTCTCAACTAATTCCTGTTCCTTTCCGAAAATTCACGATATAGATTCCTACACATACCATCACAAGCGCTGACAGGCTGTACAGATTAAATGCTTCCTGCACCTCTCCCAACACCAGTGCTGACAGAATCACGCTACACAGTGGATTCACAAATCCAAGAATTGCAACCCGCGATACCGGATTATGCGCAAGCAATATTGACCATAGCGTATACGCCACCGCTGATACCAGTGCCAGATATAGGATTAACACAGCTCCGGCTGCAGTCAGCTTATCCAGATGCCCACCCATAAACTTTCCTATTATAAATAACAAGATACCTCCTGCAAAAAACTGGCTGCCACTCAACAATACCGGAGACATCTTCTTTGAATAGCGATTGATCAATAACGTAGATACCGCATAGGACACCTGCGATATCAGTACAAAACCTTCACCGGTAAGCTTAAAGCCCATATCTAATGTACTTCCATTCAGATTGATCAGCACCACACCTGCAAAGCCAAGCAGACATCCGATCAGCTTCCGCCCAGTCAACTTCTCATTCCGAGCCACCAGGCATGACATCAGAATCGCGATAAAATTCCCTGTTCCGGTAATAATGCCGCCTTTCACTCCTGACGTATGGGCAACACCTATATAAAAGAAGAAATACTGCACCAGTGTCTGTGCCAGACATACCGGCACAATATACCTGATCATGGATTTTTCTGGCAGCATGATCTTCTTTTCACGAATTGATCCAAACAACAGAACAAGCAATCCAGCCAGCGTAAATCGGATTCCCGCAAACACAATCTGGCTCGCAGTATCAGACGAATCCACCTCAAGCAAGCGGTATCCCGTCTTGATCGCCGGAATCGCACTGCCCCATAAGACACAGCAGATGCTGGCAAGCAACACCACCATCCAGGTTCTGGTTAATATATTCTCTTTCTCAGACATATAAATTCTCTCTTTCCTTTGCAGTAAAATATCTATAATTCATGAACATTTACAGATATTTTACTCTTAAGAACTTTATATGTAAAGAGACGCTGGGGTTCTGTCAGGATTTTTGGTAATATACCGCTGCCTGTTTACCACAATGTGATAAGCCAATATAGTAAACCGGGGTGTCCAAATTCACATCATACTTTTTATCTTTCATCTGCTCCACTGCACTGGCAGCAAGTTTATCCAAATCCTCTTTCTTATCCTTGGTATATTTAAACTCCAGAATCATATTAGGATAGCCGCTTCTTTTTGCCCTCATCAAAAGATCCGCTCTCCC
Organism: Dorea ammoniilytica; assembly: GCF_025567415.1. NCBI lineage: Bacteria > Bacillati > Bacillota > Clostridia > Lachnospirales > Lachnospiraceae > Dorea > Dorea ammoniilytica. The sequence goes on along the minus strand of NZ_JAOQJV010000011.1, from coordinate 8,416 downwards.
ATTTCCGTTCTCACGATTACTTTCTATAATATAATTCTTCTGTTGAAAAACACACATTCCCAATACCATCATATGATAACTATTTTCGCATTGTAGGTCATGATAGGATGGGAGTGTCAACAAAATGTTCTGATACCTTTCCGCAAACTCATCTATATTTCCCCGAATCAACTCCATAAATAATTTCTGCATATCTCCCTCATCTATTTGCAGAGAAAATGCAGTCAATTCGCGAAAAGCTGACCATACCTCCTGATTAGGAATCCGCAGTGTATAATAGTCATCTCCCATAATCTCCTTTACCGTCAGCATACCAGCATTTACCATCAAACCCCATAGCGAAGCATCACTTTGATGTTCATAATACGCAGTAGTCAATGAGACAACTGTTGTTATCTCTCCTGTCTCAATCAACTCATTATATTCTTTTTCAAACGTTGTTCCTCGTTCTCTCAGCGCATCTTTTAAAATACTGTTCTCGGCTGTATTTACCCAATATGGTGCCAGCCTTTTTCTCACCGCATAATTGGTCACTGACCACGGATTGTAGATATCTTTATTGCCAAATCGATACCCATCATACGTCTCCTTCACTTCATCCGTAAATTCCAGGTCAAAGTCATCCAAGAGTTTCCTGACTTCTTCCTCAGTAAAACCAAAACAATCTTCATATTCCGAATCGTTTACAGTAAGCACCGTTAGGTTATTCAATCCGGAAAATATGTTTTCTTTTGCTACACGCTGGATTCCTGTAAGCATCGCTCGTTCCAGATAAGGGTTCCCTTTTAACGATGTACTGAGAAATCCTGCTAAAACCGAACGCACCTCTGAATAATAACCATTCGTATTCGCAGACATAAATGGAGTGTCATACTCATCTATGAGAAGATAAACATTCTTTCCATAATATAAGCTCAAAACTTCGCACAAAACTAATATTGATCTTATTATGCAATTTTTCCATTGTTCCTTAGATTGCACATATGTTAACACATCATAAATATGATTAAATTCCTCAACCTGATCTCCTGACAGTTTTCCAGAATTAAGCATATTATAATATCTTTTATATTCTTCTCTTATTCTTCCACTTAACTGCCACAACATACCTTCTGCAGTATCGGATTTAATCTCTAGCAGAGACAAAAATATCACTGGACACTGATTAAGTTCCGTCATCCATTCCGTTCTGCTGACTCTTGTTCCTTCAAAAATCATTCTTGAATCCTTAGTACAATCCAGAAACTCCGCTAGCATAGACATGTTCATCGTCTTCCCAAATCTTCTTGGTCTGGTTATCAGAGTAATCTGGTAAGATGAATCAAGAAATTCTCCAATCATCATTGTCTTATCCACATAATAGGCATGAAGCTCTCTCAGCCTGCGAAAGTCCTGCAAACCAATAAGAACCTTTTTCTTATCCCTGGGTCTTCCATATAGAACCTGCTCCTCACGTACTACACCGCTATCAATCCAAGAATTCCTATAATCCGAATTCCTTCCAAGCAGTTCATCCAACGAACATTTCAGTACATCCGCAATGCGTATCAACGCATCAAATCCCGGTTCCGCCGTTCCGTTCTCATATTGTGAATATAGCGATTCCTCAATTAACAGTTTCCCTGACATATCCTTTTGTGAATATCCGGCACGCTTCCGATATTCCAATAAATGTTTACAAAATATTTCGTTCATGATGCACCTCCTGCTCTTTTTCTGATAGTATCACAATCATGCATTATTTTCAACATAATAATTTATTTAAATATATGGTTTCTTTTTTATTTTTATAAATTTACATTTTCAGTTTCAGAATATAATATTATGTCACAGCCGATAGGGTGCATGCTGCCGTTTCCGAGCTTTAAGGAAAGGGGAGTGATTCTTATGAGTACATATGAAGAATTTATGATTATACTGGCGACCGCCAACTTGATTATATCTGTTCTAAGTTATACGAAAAAGAAATAGCACCTCCGCTCTGACAAAGTAAGGTGCTATTCTAGCTTCTGAAAACCGCCGGAAACGGATAGGCTTGATCTATCGTATCGGCTGTCTTGTTAATTTCATTATATATGTATTTTTTTAAATGTCAAGTATTGTTTTTGATTCTCTCATTCAAAAAGCACCGAGACTTTTTATCCCGATGCTTTCATTTTTGTTGTTATACAAGCAACTTCTAGAATGCTTCCAGAATCAGACCACCATCACAGGTAATCGTAACACCCTGTGTATAGGTATTGGCATCTGATACCAGATAAAGCAGTGCTCCTGACAGATCACCATAACCTCCAAGTCTTCTCTGAGGTACTTTTCTTCTGATATTTTCCAGTATATCTGCCGGTGTATCCGGTGCCATCTCGCCATTCTGCATATTGCCTGGTGCGATACCATTTACATAGATTCCCTGACCTGCCCATGCCGCTGCACAGGATTGTGTTAATGCTGCCTCTGCCGCTTTTGCTACATGGTATACAGGTGCAACCGGAGATGCACTGAAGCTGTTTACTGAATTAATATTTACAATTTTTCCTCCGTGCTCACCCATGTATACATTTACCACTTCTTTACTCATGAGCCAGGTTCCGGTAACATCGATATTCAGTACGTCTGTCCAGTCTTTGTATGTCATTTCTTCCGGACGGCCATAACGAATAATTCCTGCGTTATTTACCAGAATATCAATCTTGCCATACTCATCCATAACCGCCTGAACTGCTGCCTTAACACTTTCCTCATCACCGATATTTACCTTTACCCAGATAACTTTACGTCCGGTTTTTTCTGTAATATCAGCTGCAACTTTTTTCATTTTTTCAACATTACCAGCCATCAACGCAATATCTGCGCCATACTCAGCCATAGATGTTGCAAGTTCAACACCAAGTCCACGAGAGCCACCTGTAACGATTGCAACTTTTCCTGTCAGATCAAAATTAACTGTCTTTTCCATTTTCATTTACCCCCTAGCAAAGTGCATCCATTCCACCATCAAGACGGATACCTGATCCCATGATGTGTGAAGATACATCTGATGCAAGGAACAGAGCCAGGTCAGCAACTTCTTCTGGTTTGCAGTATCTCTTATCCAGATAAGCTGCTCCGAAAATCTCTTCACATTCTTCATGTGTCTTAGTATCGCCAAATGTATTCTCTTCAATTCTGTGGATCATCGGTGTCTCCACACCACCTGGGCAGATATAGTTACAATGAATACCATGTGGTCCAAGTTCCAATGCTACAGATTTGGCAATTCCTGCCACTGCATGTTTAGAAGAACAGTACGCACTCATACCTGCTGCTGTTGTATAGCTTCCATTCGATGCGATGGTTACGATTGCTCCGCTTTCCTGTTTGAGAAGATACGGTGCAGCATACTTCATCAGAAGCATTGGGCCAAATACATTAATACTGTAAACTTTCATGTAATTCTCAACCGTACAATCCTGAATTTCCTGATAAGATCCCTCATATCCGGCGTTTGGAATAACTACATCGATATGCCCGAAATGATTATATGCTCCATCTACCCATGCCTTTACTTCCTCTGCCTTCGTAGCATCTGCCACAAATGTTTTCAAATCCTCCGGTGCGATATCGAGTGTCGGCACAAATGCGTCCAGCTTTGCCTGACTTGTAGATGCAATCGCAAGCTTCGCTCCCTCTCTTGCAAATGCACGACAGATAGCCTGTCCGATTCCTCCTGTAGATCCATTTACTAATACAACCTTTCCTTTCAAGCCATAATCCATAACGCATACCGTCCTTTCTACGATTTATATTTTTTATTTCTTATCTTTCATTGGAGATACTTTAAGTGCTGCCAGGAGGAACACCATGCCAACCGCCACTGCTATTGCACAGATTTTCCATCCAAGTCCCATACCTCCAGCTGTCTGTAAAATAGCTGCCATAATCGGTGAAGCGGTTGCCTGTCCGATATATACTGCGATCATCAGAGTTGCGGATATCTGACCAAACTCTCTTGGTCCAAAAGCTGCTGTTCCTACAAATGACGGGATACTGGCATTTACCGGATATGCTGCCGCACCGAAGATTACCGTAAGCACCATCATATATACAGCTCCGCCTGTCGCCGGCCATACTACCATACAGATAAAGGTCAATACATATGCCACACAGACATAGAACACAAATCCTTTTGTTCCCAGCTTTTCAGAAATTGTTCCTGCTACAAGAAGCAGTCCCCCTGCAAGAAGCAGATATATTGCATTCCAATTGGCTGCTCCGGTTGCAGACATTCCATTCATCTGCCACCAGCTAGGTGCATAAGAAAGGAATACGGTTCCTCCAAAGGATGTGAAAAGAAGACCCAATACCAGGAACTTAAATGTACTTGATTTCAATGCATCTTTATAAGACACACCCGGCACATCCGCCGTGTTCCCTGCTGAACCTGCATCTGTTGCCCATCCCAATGGCTTCTGTCCCAGATCTTCCGGTGTTTTGATCAGGAAGAAAACTGCAAACAATCCAAGTACCAGTACCAGCACTGACATAATACGGTAGCAATTCTTGTAATCTGTAATCTTGAACAACTGTCCTGCCAGAAATACCCAGGCTGCTGCGCCGATTCCGGCACCGGATAATACATATCCTGTTATCTTTGCACGTTTCTCTACAAACCAGTCTGCAATCAGTGCTGAACATACTGCATGGGTTCCAAATGTAATAGCAAATGATGCCAGCCCACCCGCAATATACATGAATATCAGGCTCTGCGCATTTGCTCCCGGTGTTGCAAATGTATAAAACTGCATATGTAATGCACATGCCAGAATAGAAATCAGCATTGTCTTCTTAGGTCCGAGCTTTCCAAGTGCTTTAATCGCAACCACACTAAGTATAATATTGCAGATTGTATTTACGGTTCCAATCTGCCCTACAGCGCCCAATGAATGTTCGCTGTAGGCAGATAAACTTGCCAAAAATGTACCGAGTGTCGTACACGCACCAAGGTTAGCAAATATAATAAGAAACGCTCCTATAGCTGCTTTATATCCAAAAAACTTTTTCTCATTTCCCATTGCTCTCATGCCTCCTGTATATCAAAATTATTTACTGGAGTGCCATCGCCGCATAGTAACCTTCTCTGATTGCATTACCTGCTTTGGATGTTTTCTGACAATCACCAATCAACGTTGTTTTCAGTGGATACTTATCTGCAATCGCATCTGCCAGTGTATGATTCGGTCTCTGTCCAAATGCAGTGATTACATTATCTGCCGGAATAACTTCTGTGGTTCCATCTGCTTTTTCGACTTTAACACCTTCATCTGTAATTCCAACAACCTTTGTACTGGTAAGAATATTCACTTTATATTCTGCCAACATACGATCCAGACTAATCTTGTTAATCGGCATAACATCTCTCGCACAAGCATCCAGCATTTCAACGATCGTTACATCTTTATCCTGCATCGCAAGTTCTAACGCTGTATCACATCCGGACAGTCCACCTCCGCAGATTACAACGTTCTGTCCTTCTACTCCATTGACATGTGCCGCTGTTACGTCGATTACTTTCTTATTATCTTTGCCTTCAATATTCGGTACAAAAGGAACAGATCCTGTTGCCACAAAAATCTCATCTGCATTTACAAGACATGGGTCATCCAGACCAACTTTTGTATTCAGTTTTATTTCAACACCCAGTTTATCCAACTGAACTCCATACCATTTAATCAACTCGCGGATTCTCTTCTTAAATGAAGGACTTGCAATGCGTCCAAACGTTCCGCCAATAATATCGGTTGCCTCATATATTGTCACTTTACATCCACGGATAGCTGCTGTTCTTGCTGCCTCCAATCCTCCAGGTCCTGCTCCGATCACAACAACTTTCTTCTCTTCCGCAAGCTTTGTCACTTCCATATGCGTCTCGAATCCTGTATTAGGATTAACCGTACATGAAAGCTGTGTCAGTCTTCCAAAAATACGTCCAATACACTCTTCATTACAGATAATGCATGGTCGTACATCTTCACGATGTCCTGCCTTCAGCTTATTCGGGAACTGTGGATCTGCAATCAACTGACGACCGAAACTGATGATGTCTGCATTGCCTGATTCCAACAAATCAACCGCTGTTTCCATAGAATGATTACCAGCATTGATGATCGGAACACTGACATGTTTTCTGGCCTCTTCACAGACATACGCCATACAGGCTTCTCCCGTATAACATGTCGGGAAAATGTAATCCATCGTTTCATAGCATCCACTGTCAATGTCAAATGCATCCACACCTGCTTTTTCTAACAGCTCGATAATTGGCATGGAATCTTCCAGTGTTCTTCCACCCTTAAACATATGATCCAGAGAAATTCTGAATATGATTGGGAAATTCGGTCCCACAACATTACGGATAGATTCTACGATTTCAGTTGCAAATCTGGTTCGGTTCTCCCAGCTTCCGCCATATTCATCTGTTCTTGTATTCCATTCCGGTGAGATAAACTGATCAATCAAATATCCTGCATGTCCGTGAATCTCAACTGCATCGAAGCCGGCATTTAATGCAAAGCTTGCTGCTGTTGCAAATTCCTTCATAATATCTTTAATCTCAGATACTTCTAGTGGACGACAAATCATTTCCGGATTATAGAATGCAGGATTCGGTGATGAGGAAATCGGAACACGCTCTCCGATATCCGGCATACCATTACGTCCGGTACCGCATGATAACTGCAAACATATCTTTGCTCCCCATCTATGTACTCTTTCTACCATTACTGTTGCTTTCGGAATTGCACGTGTACTGTAAAGATTCAGTGTCGGGCCACCCTGTGCGGTTTTTTCTGACAGGAACATTGCACCTGTCATAATCAGTCCGGCTCCGCCTTTTGCACGTTCTTCGTAATAACGGATACCTTCTTCACTGTCTGTTCCATCCTGCATTGGTGTAAATGTTCCCATTGCAGAAAGCATAATGCGGTTTCTCAAGCGCATTTTATTAATTTTCATAGGTTCCCATAACTTTAAATAATCATAACTCATTGCTCATTACTCCTTGTATTGTATACTTGTTTTATTATTTATACTGCTGTCCATCCACCGTCACAGGTAAGAATTGCTGCTGTTACATATGAAGACTCTTTTGCAGCCAGATATAATCAAGTTCTCCAGGGTTTCCCGGTCTTCACATTGCAGATCTTGTCTCGATAAAGTCATTCATTGCCTCCATCGCTTCCGGACCATTCGCCTCTGATGCAAAGAATCCAGGACAAAGTGCGTTGACTGTAACTCCCTTCGTAGCCCATTCAATGGCCGCCTGACGAGTCATATTGATCACTCCACCTTTTGCAGAAGCATATGCGATAACCGGAAGTTCTTTCAGTCCACCCTTACCGAGAATAGAAGAAATATTAATCACACGGCCATATCCTTTTTCTAACATGACTCTTCCGAAATACTTCATGCAGTAGAATGCACCATCCAGATCGAGCGAAAGTACCTTTCTCCATTCCTCATCCGGAAGATCCTCTAATGGAATACAGCTTCCACCACCTGCATTGTTCACCAGAATATCAACTGTACCCAATCCTTTTACGACCTCATCAACAGCGCTCTGAATCTGATCGATCTGTGTTACATCACACTGTACCGGAAGACATTTTACTCCCAATGCACGAATCTCTTCTGCAACACCTTCCAGCTTTTCTTTTCTTCTGGCCAGGATAGCCACATCCGCTCCCTGTCTTGCAAGTGCCAGTGCAAACTGACGTCCGAGTCCTGCAGAAGCTCCAGTTACAACAGCTACATTACCAGTTAAATCAAACATAATCATTTTCTCCTTTCGTACTCCGTTCTTTGTTTCTTCGTTAATCTTATAACGAATAGTTTTTGTTTTCATCATACGTTTTTTTGAAAAAATCATCATTTTTTTGTGCAAATGCACAATTATGCTGCCATTTTCTACTTGACAAGCCACAGATAACACTTAAAATACATTTTAGAATGTTAATTAATTTCCATATTTTACGGAGGATGTCGCAATGAACAAAGACTTTAAATTTGAAGACTTATATGAAGCAATTTATAAAATTCTTCCTAATGAGGATCTGCAGGAATTAATGGACGTGTGTTATGAGATCACCGGTGTCCCGATATTAATTGTAGACATTATGTATAATGTATATGGAATTGCTCCGCTGCATCCAGTCGGTAATGAAAACAGAGATTACCTTCTCGAGCATCGCACCTATGATGACGAACGAGTCCAACTCATGTACAACGATGGATTTATCAGTTCAGTAGACACGAACAAAGCTCCCTACATCATCTGATATGCTCCCTTTTAGGTAGACAAGTAAAATAATAAAAACTTGTTTCCTGAAAGGGGGTATTTTTTTGAGTAGAAAAGTTAAGTACAGCATAGAAGAAAAACTAAATG
>NZ_JAOQJV010000010.1:0-85836 GCF_025567415.1 Dorea ammoniilytica | reverse complement strand
ATTCTGTGCCATAGGTTATTTCTCCTGTTCTCGTATTGATTATAATTATATATCAAAATCCTTGAGAATAGGGTGTCAACTTTTATGATACAACATCACTTCATTCCCCGATTTATCCGTTCCGGACACCCTGCCTAAATTATAAAAATCTGGTTCTACCCGTATAATAATTCAAGAATACTCTCGACATACTTTAATTCATAACAGCTTCGATATCTTCAATTGTTCTCGGAATATCTCCTGACAGGTTCTCACATCCGTTCTCTGTCACCAGACAGTTGTCTTCCAGACGGAATCCGATGCCCCACTCTTCATGGTAAATACCTACATCAATACAGAATGCCATACCCGGTGCAATGGTCTCCGGTGTCTTAACCACATCATGTACATCGTAACCAATGTGATGTGCTCCACCGTGCCACATATATGTACCAATCTCATCGTATGATTTCAGCACACCTGCCTGTTTCAGCTGCTCACAGTTGTATCTGCGAATCTCTGCGTCAACTTCTTTCATCTCCATACCAGGCTTCACAATTGAGAACATATGGTTAGATGTCTCCAGTGCACAGTTAAACAGCAACTTCTGCTTCTCGCTGTATTTACCGTTACAAGGCCATCCACGGGATACGTCTGTGATCAGGTTATCCCACTGTGCTCCTACGTCATTCAGCACCATGTCGCCATCCTGAGCCTGTCCCTGATAGCTGTAATAGTGGATGCAGAAATTATTCTTGCCTGCAGAAATAATAGACGGGAATCCAGGTCCTTTCGGTCCGAACTGTCCCAGCGCACGGTCAAATTCTGCTTTATACTGGTATTCATACATGCCTGGTTTAGACGCTTCCATCATCGCCACAATACCAGCCTTTGTAATCTTCTCTGCCTGACGCAGTGCTTCAATCTCGCATGGCTGTTTAATCAGTCTCAGTTCTCTTACCAACGCATTGGCATTGCCAATAGTAAAGAACGGCACCTGCTGCTGTACATAGTTCAGAAATCTCTGAGCCGGACGGTCGATGTCTTTTGCATTTATGCGGAACAGATCCAGATACAAATGTCCGTAATTACCGCTATTAGCCAACGCACGGAAATCTGTCTCAAATTTCTCATTAGAACGGATATCTTCTGCTCCCGAAATCTCTGTCGCCTCATATGGCTTTACACGCACACCTGTCCATCTTTCCGCAAATGCATCCGGCGGAAGAATGTAGATACGTTCCTCTACACTGCCTTCTGCGTCTTTTGCTGCCAGAAGAACTGCCTCCTTACACTCTAATCCTGTCAGATATACAAAACTTCTGTCTGCAAAGAATGGATAGTACTCGTCATTCGTCTTGGTGATTTCTTCACCAGAGAACATTACAAGCAGTGATCCTGACGGAAGTTTCGCATATAATCTTTCTCGATTGCCCTTATGAAATTCTGCCTTCATCCTGTCTTTACCTCTTTTCTGTATTTTCCTCCTATTTAACTCAATCGAGTAAGTCAACACCTACTCAACGTACAATCACCATTTCTGTATAGCAATCCATAAAAAATAGGAAGTGGTTTCCCACTCCCTATTATTTCACAATCGCATCAGCTATGCAATAGATACATTTTACTGTTCATCCATCAGATGGCATGCAACCACATGTCCTGGTTTCACTTCTCTTGCCTGTGGTGTCTCCTGATGACATCTCTCTGTCGCATACTGGCAACGTCCTGCAAATCGGCATCCTTCCTTCGGATTGATCGGGCTAGGGATCTCTCCTTTAATCGGGATACGCTTATTGCTCTTAGCCTTATCCGGATCAGCTTCCGGAATAGCGGAAAGCAACGCCTTTGTATACGGATGCATTGGATTAGAATACAGTTCTTCTGTCTCTGCTGTCTCTACAATAGTTCCCAGATACATTACAACTACACGGTCAGAAATATACTTAACAACACTCAGGTCATGGGCGATGAACAAATATGTCAACTCTCTTGTCTCCTGCAGTTCTTTCAGCATGTTGATAACCTGCGCTTGAACAGATACGTCCAGAGCTGAGATCGGCTCATCACAGATGATGAATTCCGGATCTACAGAAAGTGCACGGGCAATACCGATACGCTGTCTCTGTCCACCTGAGAATTCATGAGGAAAACGTGACATATGATCCTTATTCAGACCAACCGTCTCCAGAAGTTCTTCTACCTTCTGATCTACATCCTTACCGGCAAGTCCATGATGCTTAATACCTTCTCCTACAATCTCCTTAACCGTCATACGAGGATTCAGGGATGCATATGGATTCTGGAAGATCATCTGCACCTTCTGGCAGAATTTTTTCTGTTCTTCTTTCGACAGCTTGGTAATGTCCTTACCATCGTAAATAACTTCTCCTTCCGTAGGCTCATACAGACGGATCATGCAACGACCCGTTGTAGACTTACCACATCCAGACTCACCTACCAGACCAACAGTCTCTCCTTTATGAATATCAAAACTCACATGATCTACAGCTTTCAAAGTAGCATGTCTGTTGATCTGGAAATATTTACACAGATCTTTTACCTGCACGAGAGGCTGCTTGTTTTCATTTTCCATTTTACACCTCTCCTTTCTTAGCTGTTGCTTTCTTCAAATCTGTCTCCGGTGCCATCTCATGCTGCAGCCAGCAGAATGTTGTATGATCATCTGCTACTGTATATGCTTCCGGCGGTAACTGTTCACAGACATCCATACAGTATTCACATCTTGCTGCAAACGGACATCCTTTCGGAGGTGCGAACAGATCCGGAGGTGTACCTTCGATCGGTTTCAGTTTCTCGCCTTTGGCTGTATCCAGTTTGGCGATAGACTGCATCAGACCTTTGGTATATGGGTGGGCGGTATTGTAGAAGATCTCACCGATCTCACCTTTTTCTACAATCTTACCACCATACATTACTACTACACGGTCGCACAGACGAGAAATAACACCCAGGTCATGTGTGATCATGATGATAGATGTGCCGAGTTTCTCACGAAGTTCCAACAACAGATCCAGGATCTGTGCTTCGATTGTAACATCCAGAGATGTTGTCGGCTCATCACAAATAATTACACTTGGACGGCTAACCAGAGCAATCGCGATCATAACACGCTGTTTCATACCTCCGGAAAGCTCATGCGGATACTGTTTGTAACGTTTCTCTACATCAGAGATACCTACCAGGCGCATGATATCCATAGCTCTTTCTTTTACTTCTTTTTTGCTGACATCCGTACGTCCAAGGAATACCTCTTCAATCTGAGCACCAACTCTCATGGTTGGATTCAGAGAAGTCATTGGATCCTGGAATACAAATCCGATCTCACGTCCTCTGATCTTACGGATCTCTTTTTTAGACATTTTCAGGACATCCTGCCCTTTGTATAAGATTTCTCCACCTTCGAAGAATCCAGGCGGCTCCGGATTCAGACGCAGAATACACTGAGCTGTTACACTCTTTCCACATCCGGACTCTCCCACGATTCCCAGAATCTCACCCTGGCGGACTTCATAGCTGACATCACGTACAGCCTTTACTTCTCCACCATAGGTGTGGAAGGAATATACTACATTCTTTAATTCAAGAATATTTTCTCTTTCAGACATCTTCTGCTCCTCCTATTCAGTTCCACGAAGCTTTGGATCTACTGCATCGCGCAGTCCGTCACCCAGCAGGTTCAGGGCAAGCATCGTTGTACAGATGAAAAACGCCGGCATAACAATCTCATGCGGATGGATCCGCAGGAACTGGATACCTTCTTTTGCCAGAACTCCCCAGCTACAATTCGGAGGTGCAATACCCAGACCGATGTAACTTAAGAATGCTTCCTGGAAGATTGCGTTTGGAATAGCCATACACAGGTTTGTTACCATCATACCAAGAATATTCGGAATAATGTGACGAAGGATGATTACGATATCCGGGATACCGAGTACCTTAGCAGCCATTACGAAATCCTGCTCTTTCAGACGATATACCTCACCACGCACGAAACGACAGGTACCGATCCATCCTACGATACACATCGCAACGATCAGACATGTAATACCTTTACCTAATACGATCATAACCAGAATCGTAATGATCAGACTCGGGATACCATATAACACATCAACGATACGCATGACGATCATATCCAGCTTACCGCCATAGTATCCACACAGACCACCTACTACTGCACCTACACACATATTAATAAATGCGGAGAGCAGACCGATTGTCAGAGATGTTCTTGCTCCCATCCATGTACGAACCCACAGATCACGACCTGTTGCATCACATCCAAGCCAGTGTGCTGAAGACGGTCCTGCATGAATCGCATTCGGATCCATGGTTGAAAATCCATAATGACTGAGCATTGGTGCAAATATTGCAAGTAACGCATACAGCACGATAATGCAAAGTCCGACAAATGCGGCACGGTTCTTTCTTAATCTGCGCCATGCATCCTGCCAGAAAGAGAGTGACGGTCTGCTGATGGATTCCATACGTTCTGTATTTTTACCCTTAATAGTAAACATTTCTTTGTTCAGTTCAGCCACTTCTCTCACCTACCTTTTACCAATACGTACTCGTGGATCGGCCACGCCGTACATAATATCTACAATCAGATTACACGTTACAAGGAAGAAGCCATAGAATACGGTCATTCCAAGAATCATCGCATAATCATTTTCATTTACACTTGATACATAATATTTACCCATTCCAGGAATAGCAAAAATAGACTCGATAACGAATGTACCGGTAAGTACAGACGCTACTGTAGGTCCCAGAATTGTCATTACAGGCATGATCGCATTACGGATCTGATGCTTGAATGTGATTCTGAACTCAGACAATCCTTTTGAACGAGCTGTCTTTATATAATCCTGTGATGTTACTTCCAGCATACTGGATCTCATAATTCGCGACACAGATGCCAGCGTATAGAACGCCAGGGCGGTTGCCGGAAGAATGGTGTATCTGAAGCCCAGATACTTTGCCACAGGGAAGAGTCCCCATTTAATTCCGAAGAAATACTGTAAAATTGCTCCCATAATGAAGTCCGGAATACTTGTTCCGATAATCGCAATGATTACACAGAAGAAATCCAGCTTCTTGCCACGGTTTCTAGCGGCAATAATACCAAGCACCAGACCAAAAGATACGGCCATTACCAGTGCACGGATTCCAAGGTCGGCAGAATATGGGAATGTCTGTCCGATAATATAGTTAACTGTCTTATTGGTGTACTTCATAGAGTAACCGAAATTGCCATGCAGCAAGTTCGCCAGGTAGGTGAAATACTGCTGGATCAGCGGCTTATCAAAGCCGTAGTACGATCTCATGTTAGCAGCTACTTCTTTTGTCAGCTTTGCACTGGTAAATGGATCACCAGGCATCAGACGAACCAGGAAGAACACGATGGTAACAAGTGCCCAAAGTGTAATAATAGCTGCGATCACCCGCTTAACAACATACTTAAACATCTTTTTCCTCCTAAACAGATATGAAAAGGGGATTCAGGAAAGGAAGATGATTCCTTCTTCCCTGAATCACCTTTTCATTCTAATCTTGTACAGAGTCCCGGAAAAACCGGGACTCTGTATAATAGGCTATTATCTTACCATTCAGATATAAATGCTTATTTAGCGTTTACGTCTGCATATACCCAGTCGATGTTCAGACTGCAGTAGTAGAAGTTGATACCTGTTGTATCATCATCCAACATGTAGTATACATTTCTTGTCTGAAGAGGTACAAATGCGCCATCAGCAAGGATATCCTGCTCAGCTTTGTTCAGTTCATCCATACGTGCATCTGTATCAGCCTCATCCTGAGATGCTGCCAGAAGCTGATCAACTTCCGGATTCTCATACTGGCTGTAGTTGTAAGAGCTGTCGCTCTTGAACAGTTCAAGGTAGCTGTAAGGATCATCATAGTCAGATCCCCATCCGCCATAACCGATCTCATAATCATGCTCTGGGAATACTTTGCCGTAGATGTCAGCGTATGTTACCTGACGGATCTTCACATTGATTCCAAGTGCATTCTGCCACTGCTCCTGAAGAGTCTCAACGATTCTCTTGCTTGAGTCAGCATCTGTTGTAACTACTTCAACTGTGATATCAGAAGCATTAGCAATACCAAGTTCCTGCATAGCAGCGTTCAGGTATTCTGTAGCTTTGTCCTGATCTCCATCCAGTGGATATGAGTAAGAGTTCAGGTCATATGCTTCACCGTATGTAGTTCCCTTAGCCTGCAGTCCCGGGAATACCAGTCCGTTGAATGCTGTGTATGTATCAGCATTAGCAAGCTTGTTGTAATCGTTACGATTCAGTGCATAGTTCAGAGCAAGACGGAAGTTCTTGTTGCCAAGTACCGGGTTGTCGCTCTTAGAGTTGATGTAACAGAAGTCAACGTTACCATTTGCAAATACTTCAGCTTTGTCCTTGTAATCCGGAACGTATGCTGTAGGAACCTGTACATAATCCAGATCTCCTGCCTCATACATTGAAAGCTGTGTATCTGTGTTCTCTACGTAGTTCAGCTCACATTTATCAAGGTTAATAGAATCTTTATCCCAGTAATTGTCGTTCTTCTCGAATGTCCATACATTATCCTCTGAGCTTGTCATTACAAACGGACCAGAGTATACGTTCTTCTCTGAAGTTGCAGCAAAGTCTGTGCCGTATTTTTCAACAATGTCCTGGCGAAGTGGTGCAAACTGTCCTGATGATCCGATCAGACTCAGGAAGTATGATGTCGGGTGCTCAAGTGTTACCTCAAGTGTGTTGTCGTCTACAGCCTTAACTCCCAGTTCCTCAACATCCATGTTACCCTGCTCAATGGCCTGACCATTCTTTAAGCAGTCACCGATGAATGCATATGGGCTGGCTGTTTCAGGATTAACCAGTCTCTTCCAGCTGTACTCGAAGTCACCAGCTGTGATTGGCTCTCCATCGCTCCATTTTGCATCTTTACGCAGGTGGAATGTGTAAGTAAGTCCATCCTCAGACTCATCCCAGCTCTCTGCGATACCCGGCTTAACGTCACCAGCGGTGTTACGTGTAAGTCCTTCTGTGATCGCATGCTGAATCTCATTGTCACCAATGCTCTGTCCCTTAGTCGGGTCCAAAGTAGTCGGCAGTGTGTTTACAGCATAACGGAATACTTTTCCGTCAGATGAATCTCCATCTGAGCTTCCACCGCCTGGTGTTCCACAGCCTGTAGCAAGACCTGCTACCATTGCCATACTTAAAAATGCAGCTAATACTCTCTTTTTCATAAGTTGTCCTCCTTCTTTAAAGTTCTATTAGCTCATGTGTAGCACTTATCAGGTTCTCATATCCATTCTCTGTAATGATACCCTGATCTTCGATCCGGACACCACCCCATCCCGGGATATAAATACCTGGTTCTACCGTCATTACGCTGCCTGCCTGCAGCACATCGGTATGGTTCTTACCAATAAATGGAAGTTCATGTACAAACAAACCTACTCCATGACCGATTCCCGTGTAGTTATACGGCATATATTCAGTTCCTTCTATCGCTTTCAGTGATGCCTGATAGCAGTCCTCGCCGGTAACTCCCGGTTTGATTGTTGCTTCAACATCCTCTGTCATCTGTCTGCAAAGCTTATATACTTCTTTCTGCTTCGGCGTTGCCTTACCGACAACTACCGTTCTTGTCATATCGGAAAGATAACCATCATACTGGCATCCATAATCCATCAGCACGAAATCTCCGTATTCCAGGGCTCTGTTGCCCGGAATGCCATGAAGAAGTGATGTCTTAGGTCCTGAGATCAGGATTCCTCCGTACGGCTTGGTATCTGCGCCTTCCATTACCATGTAATGTGATAACCTGGAAGCGAGTTCCTTCTCTGTCACTCCCACTTTGATGTCCTGAAGAATCTTATCAAATGCTCTGGAAGCAATATCACAGGAAACTCTTAACTTCTGGATCTCTTCCGGTGTCTTCAATTCACGGAATCTTTCAACCACATTCAATGTCGGTACTAATTCTGCATCGATCATATCCTGCATGGATTTCCATGTCTCAAATGTAAGATGATCCTGTTCAAAACCAACAGTCTTAACTCCATCTTTCTTACACAGTTCTGAGATTACATTACCAATACTGGTTGATCTCCAGTTGATAATCTCATAATCCGGGCATTCCATACCTGCCTGCTCGGTATATCTCGGATCTGTGATAAAATACTGATTTGCTTTATCAATAAACAGGTACGAATCATCGCCTGTGTATGCGCTGATACATCTGACATTGGCCGGCTTAGCAATATAAAATCCGTCCAGTCCTTCTTTTTCCATGTAGCTTCTTAATTCTTCTAATCGATTCATAATGTCTGCTTATACCTGCCTTTCACTTAATTATCGTATATACATGATACGCTCTGTCTCCCACTTCGTAAACCGGAATCCATTTCCAGCCACCAAGCCGGAAACTCAGTTCGTCTTCATGTTCATCTATCCATTCCATCCGTTCTGCAATCTCAGCCTCTTTCACCGGAAGTTCCAGGAAATCAGTCTCTTCCGAAAGTGCTGCCATAATATATGGTCCATATTGGATTGCTACTTTTTCCGGTTCATCCGGTGCTCGAAGCACTTTCACACCCGGCGTCCACCGAATCCGAAGTTTCACATCACTGGAGTGCATCGTGATCTCGATATACCCGGCTTTATTTTTCTTCGTCTCCAACACTTCTCCATCCATCTCCAGCAAACATTCATCTGCCCACTCCGGATAGCGAAGATATAACTTCCGAAATGTGCTATTCTGAATACTCAGTTCATATTCCTGTCTGCGCTGTGATACACACTCCATATGAAGCTTCATATCATCCTGGCTGAATTCAGACGGTATATACATATTTATAAAGAATGCATCCCTTTTCTGGAAATACATACCTTCCTGATACTTAAAGTGACTCTCCATGCCGGTTCCATGACAACAGCTGTTTTCAAATAAGAACTCTCTCTTCATCCCCGGTCCAAGCGGAAAGAAATAAGTACTTTCTCCGCTCCCGCTTTCATCTGGTGTTGCCAGAATGTGGTTATAAAGAGTCTTTTCATAATAGTCCATATACCTGCTGTCAGGATCCATCTGATACAGTTCTCTGGTGAGCTTCAGCATATTATATGAAGCACATGTCTCCTGGGTCGATGCTGTCAGAAGCTTTCCGATTTCCCGGTACCCCTGGAACATCTCGCCCTCACCGACACCACCTGTGGCATAAGTTCTATTCTCCGTTACCGTCGTCCAGAACGCTCTTGCCATCTCCAGATACTTTAGATCCCCTGATGCTTTGTATATTTCTATCGCTCCCAGGATCTGCGGAATATGCTGATTCGCATGGATTCCATTCAGCTGATCCTGATAACGCATCAGTGGCCGATATAACTTGTCATTATCAAATAATCTGGCACACTTCAGGAATTCTTCTTTGCCTGTCAACTCTGCAAGCTGTGCCATTACCACATTCATACCGCCAAATTCTCCGGCTATGTACATGCTCCACATCTTCTTAAGCTGCGCTTCCGGGAGCCGTGATAATCTGTGCCATGTCCACTCTCCCATCTGTTCTGCAATGGAGAGAGCTTCTTTCTTATTAATATATAGGTAACAGTCCAACAGACCTGCTATGATCTTATGAAGTGTATAATATGGTGCCCAGATCTTCGGATATGGTGTATACTCTTCCAACAGATTAAATTGCTCTTCTGAGTATGGACTTAAAAAACCTTCATGAATACCGTCTATATTTCGAAAAGCCTGCTGACACTTTTCCAGTTCATCTACCATATAAACTGCTTTGTCCCGGATTCGCACATCTCCTGTCGCACGATAGCAAAGTGCCAGTGCCGAAAGATAATGTCCAGTGGTATGTCCTTGAATCTGGCTTTCCTCAGCGTCCCATCCATATGGGCATTCCGCGCCCCTGGTGTCCAGCCCAGACGCCTTCCGGAAATGATACAGCATACTGTCATCATCCATCGAAAGCAAATACTGATGCATCCGTTCCTGTGCCTCGTAAAATGCATTCCCCGGAAGTATCCGGATCTCTGCCTCTGCGTTCTGATAAACTTCTGCATCTTTATCAGGTCTTCCCTGCACGGTAACTTCTATAGGATATGTATCTGCATTATGATGTGGATTCTCCTGTTCCAGGATCGTCACTGCATATACTTTGCTGGCAATCGCTTCTCCATATGTAAAAGTACCTGTCAAAAGCACTTCCCGGTTTCCCATGCCATATAACGGACGGTTCACCCTGCCATCTGTATCCAGGAAACGTTCTTCTCCCGAACTCCAACTGATCTCTGATCCGTACTTCCCTTTTGCAGGAAGTGCAAGATTAAACGTCACAGTCTTCAAATTCCCAAGATAAAGAAAATCCATATCTTTTTGTACTACTTTCTGGTCGTTCAGGTTCATATTGACATCCTCTATAATTTTATACACGTTAATAATATAACACTTTTTAGACTAAAGTTCAATTCCTCTTTGCTATTTTTCATGATTTTTAGACGCATTTCATAAAATGTCTAAAAAAGTGCAAAAAAAGGCACCTTTTTAAGGATGCCTTCTTTGGTAACGCTTGACGTGATTATATACCATAGTTTAAAACATTTCCAGTCTTTTTTTGAATTTTTTAATTTTCTTTCTTGCATTTTCGTTTTCATCTGTCAAACTATTGACAATCTAACCGTTATATGGTACTTTTAGACTGTAGTACAAACCATAGTCTATAACCCTGATAAGAAAGGAATAAAAATACGATGAATCTGATTACCAACATTCAAAAATTCTCTATACATGATGGTGACGGAATCCGCACAACCGTATTTTTCAAAGGCTGTCCGCTCAAATGTGAATGGTGTCACAACCCTGAGACACAGCGTTATGAGCAGGAGCTTCAATATGATTCTGAAAAATGTACGGGCTGCGGCTGCTGTGCTAAGGTCTGTCCGTCCGGTGCGATCACGATGCAGGATGGCAAACCGGTACTCGACAAGACAGTCTGTCAGCTCTGTGGCAAATGTACGAACTTCTGTCCACAAGGTATCCGCGAGATCATCGGCGAAGAATACCCTGTTAAGAATTTGATCCGCGAGTTAAAGAAGGATCTGATGTTCTACGAAGATTCCGGCGGCGGTGTTACACTCTCCGGCGGTGAGGTCATGACCATGTCAACGGATTACATTCTTGCAATTGCCAAGGCATTAAAGCATGAAGATATCACTCTTACTATTGACACCTGTGGTCAGGTTTCCTATGATAAATTTGAAGCGATCCTTCCATATGTGAATACATTTTTATATGATGTCAAAGTCATGGATCCGGAGCTTCATAAAAAATATATCGGCGTTGACAACAAGCTGATCCTCGAGAATCTGGTGAAGCTGTCTGACGCAGGCGCCCGCATTTATATCCGTATTCCTACTGTAAAAGAGGTCAACGGTAATGAACAGAATATGACAGAGACAATCAGGTTTCTGAAAGAACACGACATCCACCCGGCTCAGGTGAATCTCCTGCCTTATCACGATACAGGCAGTGGCAAATACGCCAAGCTGGATATGGAATATAAAGGAACAGATTTACATGCACCATCCAAAGAAGAAATGGAAAGTTTTGTACAGCTTTTCAAGGATGCAGGATTTCAAAACACTAAAATAGGAGGTTAGAGAAATGGCAACAAAACGAGGCATGAACGAAAGAATCCAGAAATTAAGAGATCTCAGCGTGAACACACCAGTACATATTGACCTGGAAAGAGCTAAGATTGAGACAGATTTCTACAAAGAAAATGAGGGCAAATATTCTATCCCGGTTATGAGATCTATGGTTCTGAAGGAATATTTCTCCAAGAAGACTCTGTACCTGGGAGACGGCGAACTGATCGTCGGTGAAAAAGGTAAAGATCCACAGGCGTCTCCTACATTCCCAGAGCTGTGCTGCCACAGTGTAGAGGATATGACTGTTATGAGCGAGCGTGATCTGGTTTCCTTCCATACTACAGAAGAAGACAGAAAGCTTCAGGCCGAAGAGATCATTCCTTACTGGAAAGGCAAGACCATGCGTGAGAAGCTTCTCTCTATGATGACTCCGGAATGGCATGACTGCTACGAAGCAGGTATGTTCACAGAGTTCATGGAGCAGAGAGGTCCTGGACATACATGTGGTGGTGAGCAGGTATTCACTACCGGATACATGGATTACAAAGAAAAGATCAAAAAGACTATGGATTCTCTGGATTTCATGAATGACCCGGAAGCCCTTGATAAATTAGAAGAACTGAAAGCTATGGATATCTCCTGTGATGCAGTAATCATCCTTGGTGAGAGATACCACAAGCTGGCACTTGAGATGGCTGAAAAAGAGACTGACGAGACACGTAAGGCAGAACTCCTTCAGATCGCAGCCAATCTGGAAGTCGTACCGGCTCATGCTCCACAGACTTACTGGCAGGCAATCCAGTTATACTGGTTCACACACCTCGCAGTTACCACAGAGCTGAATCCATGGGATGCATTCAGTCCGGGACGTATGGATCAGCATCTGATCAAATACTACGAAGCAGATACAGAAGCAGGTATTCTGGATGACGAAAGAGCTCTGGAACTTCTGGAATGCTTATGGGTTAAATTCTACAACCAGCCGGCACCAGTTAAAGTAGGTATCACACTGAAAGAAAGTGCTACTTACACTGACTTTGCCAATATTAATACCGGTGGTGTTACACCTGATGGAAAAGACGGTGTCAACGCTGTCAGCTACCTGATCCTTGACTGTATGGACGACATGAAACTGGTTCAGCCAAACTCTAACGTAACCATCAGCAAGAAAACACCTACCAAATTCTTAAAGAGAGCTTGCGAGATCTCCAGAAAAGGATGGGGTCAGCCAGCATTCTATAATACAGAAGCTCAGACTATGGAGCTTGTCAACGCAGGTAAGTCTCTGGAAGACGCACGCCGCGGCGGTTCTTCAGGATGTGTAGAGACCGGAGCATGGGGAAGCGAAGCATATATCCTGACAGGATACATGAACATTCCTAAGATCTTCCAGCTTACACTTTACAATGGATATGACAATGTATCCGGCAAGCAGCTTGGTCTGAAACTCGGATACGCAAAAGACTTCAAGACATACGAAGAACTGTGGAATGCATTTAAGAAACAGATGAAACATTTCATCGATATCAAGATCCGTGGTAACAACGTAATCGAGAAACTGTATGCAGAATATATGCCGGCTCCTTGTCTGTCAGTTGTAACCAATGACTGCATCAGCAATGCTAAGGATTACAACGCAGGTGGTGCAAGATACAATACCAACTACATCCAGGGTGTAGGTATCGGAACTATTTCCGACTGTCTTGCAGCTATCAAATACAATGTATACGACAAGAAGAACTTCACAATGGAAGAACTGATCGAAGCTATGGATCACAACTACGAAGGTTACGATGCAATCTATCGTATGGTTCATGACAAATCACCTAAGTATGGTAATGATGATGACTATGCTGATGATCTGATGCAGGATGTATTTTATCTGTACCATGATCTGATCACAGGTCGTCCGAACATGAAGGGTGGTAAATACGGTGTAGATATGCTTCCTACTACCTGCCACGTATACTTCGGCGAAGTAATCGGTGCTACTGCTAACGGACGTAAGGCTCACGTACCTGTATCTGAGGGTATCTCTCCTGAGAAATCCGCTGATACGAACGGACCGACAGCTGTTATCAAATCCTGCGCTAAGATGGATCACCTGGCAACAGCAGGTACTCTGCTGAACCAGAAGTTCACTCCTGATGTAGTTGCAGGTGAGGAAGGTCTGAACAACATGGCAAGTCTGATCCGAAGCTACTTCGCAATGGATGGACATCATGTACAGTTCAATGTCATCGACAGACAGACTCTGATCGATGCGCAGAACAACCCAGATGACTACAAGGATCTGATCGTTCGTGTAGCCGGATACAGTGACTTCTTCCGTAACCTGTCTAAACCATTACAGGACGAGATCATTAACCGTACAGAGCAGTCCTTCAACTAAATCAAACGAATAACTGCTTAGCAGTTTAAAGTCTGAGAAGGCCTTTCACACACGCTCATGTGTAAAAGGCCTTCTTATTTAACAATTATATTTTGTTTTCAAGGAGAATCTATGGAACGTACAAAAAAAGGAAAAAGCGCCAAGAACAGAATCGTAACCGCAGCATGGCAGCTTTTTCATGAAAAAGGCTATAACGGTACTACCGTGGATGATATCATTGCTCTGTCTGGTACATCAAAGGGATCCTTTTATTATTACTTCAACACAAAAGACGAACTGTTAAATACACTGTCTGTGATTCTGGATGATTTTTACGAAGAATTAGAAAGCCGAATGAATCCTGATCTCAATTCTTTTGTAAAGCTTCTGAATGTGAATTACGAAGCCCATAAAATGATCGAGGAAAATATCAGCATTGATCTGATCGCATCCCTCTACTCTACCCAGCTCGTATCACAAGGACAGCGAAATCTCCTGGATCAGAACCGCACATATTACAAATTTATCACCCGCATTGTTACAGAAGGTCAGATGCGCGGGCAGATCCGAAATGACATGTCCGCCACAGAGATTACCAAGTATTTTACCATGTGTGAACGCGCATTAGTGTCTGACTGGTGCCTCAGCAGAGGTGAATTCTCGCTGAGCGAATACAGTCACAAGTGTATGCCTGTCATGTTGGAGCACTTCAAAGCTTAAACCCATTGACGCATACTGCTGTTACGAATTATAATAGAGAAAACGTATTTCACACGAGGAGGAAAATCATGGAAAACGTAATCGAATTAAAGCACCCACTGATTCAGCATAAGATTTCAAAATTGCGTGACAAGCACACAGGAACTAATGAATTTCGTAAGTTGGTAGAAGAAATAGCCATGTTAATGGGATTTGAAGCTCTGAGTGATCTTCCGCTTGAAGATATTGAAGTAGAGACTCCGATTGAAACCTGCAAGACTCCAGTCATCGCCGGCAAGACACTTGCGGTTGTACCGATCTTAAGAGCTGGACTTGGTATGGTTAATGGCATCCTTGCACTGGTACCTTCTGCAAAGGTAGGACATATTGGACTATATCGCGACGAAGAAACTCATGAGCCACATGAGTACTACTGCAAACTTCCGGATCCGATCAATGAACGACTGATCGTTGTTACCGATCCGATGCTTGCCACCGGCGGATCTGCTATCGCAGCCCTTGACTTCATCAAGCAGCACGGCGGAAAGCACATCAAACTCATGTCCATCATCGCAGCGCCGGAAGGCGTAAAGCGCGTACACGAAGCGCATCCGGATGTACAGATTTATATCGGACATGTTGATCGTGAGCTGAACAAAGATGCTTACATCTGCCCGGGTCTTGGAGATGCCGGAGACCGTATCTTCGGAACCAAATAATCTACATGATATTTTAATTGTATTTTCAGACAGGACGCCAGAATAAGCGTCCTGTTCTTATATATGCCAACGAGAAAGGCACTACCGCTGATGCGGCAGTGCCTTTCTCTAATCTTATAAATATAACATATTTGGAGAAACTTATTTTCCTTCGTAGTACGCTTTCAGATAAATTTCCTTAATTTCTTTGAACAGAGGATATCTTGGGTTAGCACCTGTACACTGGTCATTGAATGCATTCTCTACCATTTCATCCAATGTAGCGAGGAAGTCTTCTTCCTTAATACCATATTCTTTAATTGTTCTCTTGATTCCAACTTTTTCTTTCAGTTCTGCGATAGCTTTGATGAAGTTATCAAATACTTCGTCATCATTCTTACCTGTTACGCCACAGAATCTTCCGAATTCAGCATATCTCTCTTTAGCCTTTGGATATGGATACTGAGAGAATGTTCCCATCTTAACCGGTGCCGGATCTGCATTGTATTTCATAACAAGCTCGATCAACAGTGCGTTAGCAATACCGTGTGGCAGGTGATGATATGCACCAAGCTTGTGTGCCATAGAGTGGCATACTCCCAGGAATGCATTGGCAAATGCCATACCAGCCATTGTAGATGCATTAGCCATTCCTTCTCTTGCGATTGGATCAGCAGCGCCCTTCTCGTATGCATCTGGCAGATATGTAAAGATGTTCTTACCAGCTTTGAGAGCCAGACCATCTGTGTAATCTGTAGCCATGATAGATACGTATGCTTCCAGAGCATGTGTCAGGGCATCGATACCAGATGCACTGGTCAGTCCCTTCGGCTGGGTCATCATGAAATCTGTATCTACGATTGCCATGTTCGGCAGAAGCTCGTAGTCAGCGATCGGCCATTTTGTACCTGTATCTGCATCTGTGATGATAGCAAATGGTGTAACCTCAGAACCTGTACCTGATGAAGTAGGAATTGCTACCATCATAGCTTTCTCGCCCATCTTCGGGAATGTGTATACTCTCTTACGGATATCCATGAAGTCCATAGCCAGGTCTTCGAAGTTGCACTCTGGATGCTCATACATGAGCCACATGATCTTCGCTGCGTCCATAGATGATCCACCGCCAAGAGCGATGATTACATCTGGCTGGAATGCCTTTAACTGCTCCAGACCTTTTCTTGCGATCTGAAGTGTCGGATCCGGTGCTACTTCATAGAAGCATGCATACTGAATGCCCATCTCATCAAGTTTATCAGTAATAGGAGCTGTCATACCGCTGCTGAACAGGAATCCGTCAGTTACGATAAACGCTTTTTTCTTATCATAATAATTCTTTAATTCATCCAGTGCTACTGGCAGGCAGCCCTTCTTAAAGTATACCTTCTGAGGTGTTCTGAACCACAGCATATTTTCTCTCCTTTCGGCAACGGTCTTGATGTTCAGCAGGTGTTTCGGACCTACGTTCTCTGATACAGAGTTGCCGCCGTAAGAGCCGCATCCCAATGTCAGTGACGGAGCTAATCCGAAGTTATAAAGGTCACCAATACCACCGTGAGAAGAAGGTGTGTTGATCAGAATACGGCAAGTCTTCATGCGTGCTGCATGCTCAGCCATCTTCTCTTTTTCATTTACATTGATGTACAGAGATGATGTATGTCCGTATCCACCGTCAGATACAAGCTGCTCAGCCATCTGAAGTGCGGTCTCATAATCTTTTGCTTTGTAAAGAGCAAGTACCGGAGACAGCTTCTCATGTGCAAATGGCTCTGATACATCTACAGATGTAACCTCACCAATCAGGATCTTGGTATCTGCAGGTACTTCAAATCCAGCTAATTTAGCAATCTCTGCTGCCGGCTGTCCTACGATCTTAGGATTAACGCTTCCTGCAGGTGTCAGGATAATCTCGCGTACCATATCGAGTTCTTTCTTATTAAGCATATGACATCCACGTTTGATAAACTCAGCGCGTACTTCGTCATAAATGTCTGCGATTGCTGTTACAGACTGCTCAGAAGCACAGATCATACCATTATCAAATGTCTTAGAATGGATGACTGAGTATACAGATTTCTGAATATCACAGCTTGAATCCATGATAACCGGTGTGTTACCAGGTCCTACACCAAGTGCCGGCTTTCCTGATGAGTAAGCTGCTCTTACCATTCCCGGACCACCTGTTGCAAGGATCTCATCTGCATTTGCCATGATCAGACCGGACATCTCAACTGTTGGCTCTTCCAGACAGTCGATGATACCTTCCGGTGCACCAGCTTTTACAGCTGCTTCTGCTACCAGCATAGCTGCTGCTCTTGTACATTTCTTAGCACGTGGATGTGGGCTGATGATGATTGCGTTTCTTGTCTTCAGACAGATCAATGTCTTGAAGATAGCTGTAGATGTCGGGTTCGTTGTAGGAATGATAGCTCCTACCAGGCCAACCGGCTCAGCGATCTTCTTAATACCATATGCCGGATCCTCTTCCAGAACACCACATGTCTGCAAGTGACGATATTTATTATAAGTATACTCTGCTGCGTAATGGTTCTTGATTACCTTATCTTCTACGATTCCCATTCCTGTCTCTTCGGCTGCCATCTTTGCCAGCGGAATACGTGCCTTATTAGCTGCCATAGCCGCTTCGAAAAAGATCTTATCAACCTGTTCCTGAGTGTATGTTGCGAAGATCTTCTGGGCCTCTTTCATCTTGGCCATCTTCTGCTCCAGCCATTCAGGTGTATTAACTTCTGGTGTGCTAACTTCCGGTGCTTTGATTTCTTCTTTCTTTGCCATAACTTCCTCCTTAATATGTATTTTTGTTTGGCTCTAATCTCTGACTGTATTGTGCCATATTATTTTGCAATTTTCAAGTCTTTTTTGTCAAATTTACTGACATTTTTGTGTCACACAGGTTAATTTTTTCACTACTTGTGAAATAATTATCTTTAAATAGTGTTTAGTAGTACTAATTACTACCATTCTTATCAATCACATTCCATCTTTTGTGTATTTTGTCAGTCAATTGACTTTTTTTATTTGTTTTTTTGGCTAATTATCAGTCTAAACTGCACACGTTTTTATACATTTTTAACAATCAGAGCGTGTTCTATTTTTATTCTTTTGTTCACATTTGCCTACACTCTATTTAGATTGACTATTCTGAAAAAGATGCGTTACAATGTATACGGAATTTTTTAGGAGGATAAGCCATGAAAATCGTTTTTTTAGAAGCACAGAGTATTGGAGATGACATTGATCTCTCCGGATTTGATGCTCTTGGAGAAGTCGTTAAATACCCAATCGCAACTGCCGAACAGACACCGGAACTGATTGCTGATGCAGATGTAGCCGTGCTCAGCAAGATCCCTGTCAACAAAGCCACCATAGGTGCAGCTAAGAACCTGAAGCTGGTCTGCCTGACTGCAACAGGAACCAACAATCTGGACAAGGATTATCTGGACAGCCACGGTATCGCATGGCGCAATGTAGCAGACTATTCTACCGAATCTGTGGCGCAGCATACATTTGCCATGCTCTTCTATCTGTTGGAAAAGCTCCGTTACTATGATGACTATGTGAAAGATGGAGCCTATACGCAAGACACCGTATTCACTCACTTCGATGAGCGTTTTTGCGAGATAAAAGGTAAAACCTGGGGAATCATAGGTCTTGGCAACATCGGACGCCGTGTAGCTGCGATTGCATCCGCATTTGGTGCCAATGTCATCTACGCTTCTGCATCCGGAAGAACGGCTCAGGACGGCTATCATCAGGTAGATTTGGACACCTTATATGCAGAATCCGATATTATCTCTGTACATGCACCATTGAATAAATATACAGAGAATCTTATTAATAAGGATGCCCTGAGCAAAATGAAATCAAGCTGTATCTTTATTAATGTTGGACGAGGACCGATCGTGGTCGAAGAAGATCTGGCTGACGCACTGGAGAACGGCGAGATTGCCGCTGCCGGACTGGATGTACTCCGCGTAGAACCAATGCTTGCCGATAATCCGTTAGGACGGATCAAAGACAGCAAAAAACTCCTGATCACTCCACACATTGCATGGGCAAGTGTAGAGGCACGCACCAGACTGATGGACATCATCCTGGGACAGATCAAGGAGTTCTTTGATATAAAATAAGCTGCCGCTGATTATTAATTTTTATTCTGAAAAAATTCAGATAGTACAGTCATAACCGCACCTGCAAAGATAGCAAAGTCTCCCACATTATAGGTAATGGAAGAGAACTTTTCCCAGTGGGTGCGGATTCCTATATAATCCACTACTTTTCCGTGTCTGACACGATCGACAAAGTTACTGAGCGCACCACCAGTCATACACATCATGCCAAGCTTCAGCAGATGTCTGCCTTTCTGATGAAGTAAGATAAAATCATACGCCACGACTGCTGCCACCGCTGATGTGGTCAGCATCCGCATAGTCTTCGGCTGATCCTGCAGCAGGTTAAACGCCACTCCCCGGTTATACACCTTGCGGATAGAAAATGGCGTACCGGAGAGTTTTTTCTCCTCACCTGGTTTTACACATTTCTCTACGCGGCTCTTCAGATAAAGATCCATTCCACAGATAACTGCTGCAACTGCCGGATATAGTCTGGACTTCATTATTCTTCTGAGGTCTCTTCAAAAACCTCTTCCTCTTCCGTTGCATCCGCTGTAGCAACACCATTGATGCGGTCAATCTCTGCCTGAATCTTTGTAACTTCTTCATTTCTCTGATCAATCGCTTCACAAAGAGCTGCCATATCCGTATCAACAACTTCACCGTTACGATACTTTTCAAATAGGATTTTGCCGATATCCATATAATCTCTGTCATTTGCCCGACCCAGAAAGCGGATATCGCTCTTTCTCTTCTGTATCTCCAGTGTATCTTCTGCCTTCTTCCCCAGATCATTTGCTGTCTCTGAAAGTCTCTTTCCTAAATCATCAAAAAATCCTGCCATCTCTGTCATCCTTTCTTGTATATATACGTTTTATAACTCCCGAATCGTCCGCAGTGTCTCATAAAGATCCAATGCACCATATCCCCAGGCTTTATCTGGATACTCAATATCTGTCCGTTTTCTGGCACCTAATATAAAAAGTCCTTTGAGCTGCGTCGTATCATAACCTGCCGACCGCTTTTCCTGCTCCAACAGCCATTCCAGCAAAAGCGCACTCGCACCTGCTGCAATCGCTGTCCCGATGCTGGAACCGCTTCGCTCTGCGAATCTTCCTCCCGGCAACGCTCCGGTCACATTCACGCCCGGCACTGCAAAATCCGGCTTTACATTATTAAGTCTAGTATATCCTCTGCCTGAGTTAATATCAATACTATTCTCATCTCCATTATAGTAGGCTGCTGTGATCACCGAGCTCGTTGTCCCAGGTCCGGTAAGCGTTGTATCCGGATCAGACTCCAGAAAGATTACATTGCCTGTCAGGAACTCCTTCATCGGAAGCCACAGATGGAAAATCCCATCTGCCAGCCGCACCGGTTCTGCCACAATCCGCCAGATGCCAGGCACTGGCGCTAAAAAACGCATAAAGATCAGCTGTGCACTGTTAAATTTGGACAAAATCTGATTATATACCTGCACCGTCGTCTGTTCAAACAAAAAGCGAAAAGAAAACATGCCACTCTGCCTGACGGAGATTCGCGGAAGTACTTCCCCGGATGGTGAAATCACCGAAACAGCAATCAGATTCGGCAGTTCTGCCCACAGTTCCATTGAAAATGCATCTACACCTGTTCCGACCTGAAGTTCAATCTCTCTGCGTTCGGTAAGTGCCTCTATCTTTCCCTGATAATGATGCCTCTGGTTCGCTTCATTTCCGGTGCCGCTCACGATGATCTGATTGCTGGAGTTGGCATAGATCTGCAGCATAAAGTCCAACGAATTATTGCCATTGTGTCCGCCAAAACTGGTTCCCACCGCCAGACAGATCACCAATGGCATCTGATACCTCTGTGCAAGATTCCTGAGATACCGGATTCCCAGCATGATATCATTTTCCTGATAGCAGACCGACTCTCCTGCAATCGCGTAGAAATCTCTGAGATAGCGCTTGGCAGGCTTCAGTTTCACCATAGCAATCGTTGATTCCGGTGCCGCACCAAGGAATCTGCTCTCTGCATTTCCACTTCCGCATGCAAGACTCGCCACAAATGTCCCATGAGTAATGGTATCTTCTGACGGTACGATTACTTTCGGATTCTCACTTTGCAACGCCTGGTTAATCATTTCTTCCGTATATTCACTCCCATAGGAAAATCCATCCGGTACGGAACCATCCTGTATGGTCTGATCCCAGATTCTCACAATACGGGTACTCCCATCCAGCTTACGAAACACCGGGTTCGTATAATCAATCCCTGTATCCACAAAACCAATCATAATCCCCTCACCTGCCACATTCAGCGTTGGGTAATACTGTACCTGACTAATCCCTGCCTGGTTCATGACATCCATATCCAAAAGACCGTAACACTGTGGAACCGCATTATACACATACCGATCAAAATCAATGGGTTCCGCAATATTCTTATTCAGATATACGATCTCATATCCTGCCCCAACCTCCTGCGAACACACCTCCTCAGGAAGCGCAGGGAGGCTTATCCTTCCACCATCCGTTGACACAATAAAATCCCTATAATCATTCGACAATATCTGCGCCCTGCACATTTCCAGATCCATAAAAACACCTCATATACTTTTTGTAACTGTTCTGAGCCCCGCCCATACATTCGCAAAATCGCACGATAATTCGTGCTTTCTCACTGCTACGCAGCTAATTTTGCTCATGTACGGGCGGTGGCTCTATTCGAGCCACCTTGCACACAAGAAAAACTGTTATTCTCATGCATGCATGGCATAACAGTTTTTCTTGTGTTAAGGGGTTCTGAACAGCCACCTTTTAATTCAGTATACGAGGTATGTATATACAGTATGTATCTGAATAATTAGCCTTCCAGCTGTGGAAGTTCCTGACCGCGCAGCATGATCACCGGACCGCCGGTTCCTTCTATATAAGATCGGGTGATCACTACTTCACCAATGCTGTCATCCTTTGGAATCTCGTACATAATATCCAACATAAATTCCTCGATGATCGCACGAAGTGCACGGGCTCCTGTATTCTTCTTCACTGCTTTCTCTGCAATTGCACGAAGCGCATCATCCTCAAATTCCAGCTTTACTTCATCCAACGCCAGAAGCTTCTGATACTGCTTCAGGATGGCATTCTTAGGCTCTTTGAGAATCTTAACCAGCAGATCTTCATCCAATCCCTGGAGCGTAAATATAATTGGCAGACGACCGATAAACTCTGGGATCATACCAAATGCACGCAGATCTTCAATCGTTACTTTAGACAGAATATTCTTGTCATGGTCATATTTGTCTTTCAGCTCTGCATTAAATCCAATAGTTGCCTGTTTGGTCAAACGCTCTTTGATAATATTGTCCAGATCCGGAAATGCACCGCCACAGATAAATAAGATATTCTTGGTATTCACCGTAGTGAGCGGCACCATAGCATTCTTGCTGTTGGCTCCAACAGGAACTTCTACTTCACTGCCCTCTAATAACTTCAGCATGCCCTGCTGAACGGATTCACCGCTGACATCACGCTGGCTGGTATTCTTTTTCTTGGCAATCTTATCAATCTCATCGATGAAAATAATGCCCTGCTCTGCCTTCTCTACATCATTATCCGCTGCCGCCAGAAGCTTGGATACCACACTCTCAATATCATCACCGATATAGCCCGCTTCAGTCAGAGACGTTGCATCCGTGATCGCAAGCGGCACATCAAGAAGTTTCGCCAGTGTCTTGACCAGATATGTCTTACCGCAACCGGTAGGACCAATCATCAGCATGTTAGATTTCTCGATCTCAATATCATCCATCGTATCCGTTGCTACACGTTTGTAATGATTATATACTGCTACCGACATTGCTTTCTTGGCATATTCCTGTCCTACTACAAAGTCATCCAGCTTCGCCTTAATCTTATGCGGTGCCGGAATATCCTTGATATCCAGGATCGGCTTACGCTCTTCGCCTTCTTTTTTCTTCTTGATCTTTTGCTTCTTTGGGATCACATTCTCAAGATCATCCACACTGAACATCTGCACTCCCGGCATATTCAGAAGCTGGCTGTAATCCATCTGTCCGCCTGACATCATATCAAAGCTCTTCTGCATGCAGTCCGGACACACACTGATATGATTCGGCAGATCCATCATCTTGCCGGTCTGGCTTTCCGGTCTGTGACAGATGAAGCATACCTTTTCATATTCATCATCATCTTTCTTCTGATCTTCGACAACAACATCCTTGTCATCTACTTTTTCTACTTCATTTTCCAATTCATTATGATTCATATTATCTTTTTCTGACATTCGTTTTCTCCTAATTTATAACATCCTTAAAAAGTCTTCTTCCGTAATGATCGGAATACCCAAATCTTTCGCCTTTTTATTCTTGGAGGATGTAGATTCCACGTTATTATTGATCAGGTAATTGGTCTTGGATGTTACTGAACCAGTCACCTTGCCACCTTTGGATTCAATCAGTGCCTTTACCTCATTACGGTTAGCAAAATGCTCCACACTTCCGGTAATCACAAAGTTCATTCCGGCAAATGTCTGCTCGCCCACATCTTCCTGTTCTTCCGGTAACTTCACTTCCTTTAGAAGCTTTTCAAATAATTCCCGGTGCTCCGCATCTGCAAAATACGCCACATAATTACCTGCGATCACATCACCGATTCCATCAATCGCAGCCAGATCTTCTGCGGTCAGATCTATAACCCTCTCCGGGTTGTGTCCGATTTTCTTGCAGATCAGCTTCGCATTGGCAAGACCTATATTGGCAATTCCAAGTCCGTAGATCAGTCTCGGCAGTGTCGTCTCTCTTGCCTTCTCCACACTGGCGATCAGGTTATTATACGACTTCTCACCAAATCCATCCATCTCACAGATCTCCTCCCGATGCTGCTCCAGATGAAACAGGTCTGCGAAATCATGAATAAAACCTCTGGCTATAAACTTTTCCAATGTAGCTTCCGACAATCCATCAATGTTCAGCGCATCCCGGCTTACGAACAATGCGTAAGACTTCAGCTGCTTCGCCTGACATTCCGGATTGGTGCAATACAATGCTTTGGCGTTACTGATACTTCGGATCTCCGTGGCACCTCCGCACACCGGACAGACCTTCGGAATGTCTTTTACACCGCTTCTGGTCAGATTCTCTGCAATCTGCGGAATGATCATATTCGCCTTATAGACCTCGATCTGGTCTCCGATACCAAGCTCTAATTCTTCCATAATGCTGATATTATGAACACTGGCACGGCTCACAGTCGTACCTTCCAGTTCCACCGGATCAAAGATTGCTACCGGATTGATCAGTCCTGTTCTCGATGGGCTCCATTCAATCTCACGCAATATCGTCTTGCTCGTCTCATCTGCCCATTTAAAGGCAAATGAATCTCTCGGAAACTTCGATGTTCTGCCCAGAGACTGACCGTATGCTACATCATCATATATTAACACAAGTCCGTCAGACGGAAAATCATTCGACACGATTTTTTCCGAAAATTTAATAACTTCATTCGGTATCTCTTCCCGACTCACAACAATATGTTCTACTACTTCAAAACCCTGACTCGCAAGCCAGTCTAACTGCGCTGCTCTGGAATTATGGAAGTCTACACCCTCTGCCTGTACCAGCGCAAATCCGTAGAACTTCACATTACGCTTTGCTGTGATCTCGCTGTTTAACTGGCGGACTGATCCGCTGCACAGATTTCTCGGATTCTTATATTTGGCATCTACTTCTGCAATCTCTTCATTAATCTTTTCAAAATCTTTATATCCGATCACTGCCTCACCACGAAGAACCAGCTCACCCTTATACGGAATCTGCAGCGGCAGATTCTTGAATGTTCTGGCGTTAGCTGTAATAACCTCGCCAACTTCACCATTTCCTCTGGTAACCGCCTTCACAAGACCGCCGTCACGATAGGTTAATACAATGGTCAGCCCATCCATCTTCCAGGACATGACCACTTTCTGGTCTCCGGCAAATGCCTGCAGTCCGGCAACATCTTTTGTCTTATCCAATGACAGCATCGGACTCGGATGCCGTTCTTTTGGAAGCTCGCTTAATACTTCATATCCTACATTCACCGTCGGACTGGAAGACAACGTAACTCCGGTCTGAGCTTCCAGTGCCTGCAGCTCGTCATACAGTGCATCATATTCGTAATTGGACATAATCTCGTCCGCATCCTGATAATAGGCTTTCGCCGCCCGGTTCAGAAGCTCCACCAGCTCCTGCATTCTCCTGGTATCTGTATTATTATTCATAATCTTCTATCTTCCTCTTCCGCCCGGCGCATTCTCCGAGCCTTTCAATTCTTCATATAATTCATTCAGTTCCTCATCCGTAAGGCTCCGATATTCGCCTCGCTTCAGATTCCCCAGTTCGATATTCATAATACGCACACGCACAAGCTCTGTCACCTTATACCCCAGCGCCTCGCTCATCCGGCGGATCTGACGGTTCAGTCCCTGTGTCAGTACGATGCGGAACTTATATTTTCCAATCTTCTCTACCGTACACGGTCTGGTCACTGCATCCAGACCTTTTTCCTTATCCTGAATATGCACACCTGCTGCCATCTGTTCCACAAATTCATCCGTCACCGGCTTGTTCACAGTCACCTTGTATTCCTTCTCATGACGGTTGCCGGCGCGCATCATTTTATTAATGATGTCACCGTTATTGGTCATCAGAAGCAGTCCCTCCGAATCTTTGTCTAAGCGTCCTACATAAGTCACCCGTACCGGATAATCCAGAAAACGAATGATATTATTCTTCGTGCGCATGTCTTCCGTACAGACCACACCCGCCGGTTTATTCACTGCAAGCACTACCATGGCATTCTTTCCGCGGATCTCCTTCTTGCCAACTGTCACTGTCTGATTCGGCAACACCTTCATGCCGCAGGATGCCGTCACTCCATCTATCTTCACTTTACCGGCTTCGATCAACCGGTCTGCTTCACGCCGGGAACAAATGCCTGCATCGCTGATATACTTATTCAGACGGATGGGCTTCACTTCCCTGCGATTGTATTCTTCCTCAATTCGATTCTTCATATTCTATACCTTTGCTTCTATACTATATTAGAAATAATTTTCCATATAAAATTCACATTGTTCAATATCTCATTTTAAAGCATTTCTACATTTGGTTCAATGTTTTTAACTCATTTCTCTCTTTTCACACGAGGTTACATATGCTATAGTATTATCTAGCACTTAATCATTTCATTCGGAATGGAGAACTTCTATGATCAGCTTAACTTTAAATACAAAAAAATGCATGGCAGAGCTTCTGCTTCGGGAGACATTCGACTCTTTCCTGTTTATCGAAGGCTCGGTCACTACCTTTAATAAGTTCACTATCGACGGCTATATTCACAGCGATTTCTACGAAGACGATGCCCCAGCAGAATCCTACAGCTCCTGGAAATCACTTCGTGAATTTGTCTTTTCTATTATAAAAGGCAAGCGGACTCCGTTGGACTTTCACTTTGTATTCTCGCTGTCCGCAGATGCCGTCCGCACACTCATTGCAGAGAATGCGTTGGACTTTCAACCGGAATCTGTGCAGGGCTTATACCTGAACTTCCGATTTGACGGTTCCACACTCACTTGCGTGACCGGAACTTCATTGAAAGTATTTACCTTGGACAAATCACTTGATCATACATTTGATAAATGGGTGGAGAAATTTTTCACAGAACATGGAATAGAATATAATATAGCTTTATAACAGAGAAGATTCCATTGCAAAAAGAGCCGCGACTTCCGCCACGACTCTTTTTACATCTAGGAGAGATAATCTATTTCAGTATATCTGCTATGTCTTTTTTCTGTCCCAGT
Source organism: Dorea ammoniilytica (assembly GCF_025567415.1). NCBI lineage: Bacteria > Bacillati > Bacillota > Clostridia > Lachnospirales > Lachnospiraceae > Dorea > Dorea ammoniilytica. The sequence goes on along the minus strand of NZ_JAOQJV010000010.1, from coordinate 58,394 downwards.
GCTTCCAGATCTTCTACGATCTCTTTCTGCCACTCTTCCGGCAGATCTGCAATATACTCTGCTTCTGTTTTCAGAAGAGTCTTGGTCATTTTTCCATAATATAATGCACTGGCTGCTGTCAGGAGCAGTTCCGGTGAGCTCTGGTCATGCTTACGCACGATAGCAAGTGGTGCCATGATTCGCTCGGTAGCACCAAGCTTACGGTCTACATCTCTTGCATTACGCTCAATACTGTCTACAATATTTCTGTTCTGGAATTTATCAACTGCCATATCTGAGAATTCCTTCTGCTCTTTGGCTGAAATATGATATTCTTCACAGATACAATGATTTAATGTCTTTAAGATTCCTTCGATACAGGATACAATCTCAGCATCATTGGCAGCATCACTGTAGACTTCATATTTCTTATAATATCCAAGGTAAGATACTACAGCTGAAATACAGTTGTATGTGTAGATCTTCCTCTGCATCAGTACGTCTAACTTTTCTTCAGCTACCATATTTTCATACGGAAGGGTATGTCCCAGTGCTACTACATCGTATGGCAGATAATCCAGGTTCTGGCTCAGGATATCCAGAGACCATTTTTCTCCGATGGTTGTACAGAATACAATGGCTTCTGCCAGATGTACTCTCTGATCTTCACAGAGCTCCATCAGATCCTGTTTTACATTAACACCATTCTCGGCAGTAAGGATATCGATATCATCCTTTGTACGCGCTTCCAGACCTTTTTTCAAGCTGACTGCTACATCTTTCAGATTCTTCTTACCAACACTTACCATGATCAGGTCTGCGTCTGCCATAGCCTGGATGCCGTCCTCTGAATCAATCAGATATGCATTGTAATTCTCCAGTGCCAGCGGTTTTCTCTCACCAGGTCCGAAAGATACATGATAACATGGCTCTGTCTGCAGTGAATGAATCAACTCTTCATCCTTATCCAGAAATGTGATGGATTCTGACTGAAAGAAACGATTCAGATAACCTCTTCCGGTCTGTCCTGCTCCGATAATTACTACATTACTCATGTCCTTTCACCATCCCCTGCTCTTTTAATTCTTCTACAGATTTTAATACTTCTGCATATAATGGCTCGTCTTTATCCATCTCGCATACATTCTGAAGTACATATTCAATGCCGTGTGTCTGACGCATCTCTTTCAGTTTCATAGCTGATTCATCTGTCGGTTCATCAAAATACAGTGCCTTTGCAATGGTATCGATTAATGTCTTCGGATAAATGCCATGCTTCAATGCCATACGACAAGGTGCTACCAGACGATCCTGCGGCCCAAGCTTACGGATCGGATCTTTTGCATGACGGATAACCTTGTCCACGATGACTTTGTCACAGTATTTTGCTCTTGCTTTCTTAGCAAATGCTTCCTGTTGCGCCGGATCTACACCAAGCTCTGCTTCCAGTGTCTGATTGATCTCTTTGTATGCACTGTCCAGAAGCTTCTGGATTTCCGGGCTGTTAGCTGCATCTGCAAGAATATCATATCCAAGTAAATATCCTGTGTATGCAATAACAGCATTGCTCGTGTTATTGGTATACATTTTCTGTGTCAGGAAATTACCAAAATGATCCATCAATTCTACACTCTTGATCTCCGGGATCTCGCCTTTTAACCTCGACTTATCAATTGGCAGATACCAGAAATTCTGTACCCATACATCCTGTGGATACTTCTTAGCCAGTTCTTCATCCGGCTGTGTAGCAGTACGCATCAGTACAGCTTCTGAGATTCCCACATATTCTTCAAATATCTTACAGTTTTCTTCGTTTAATGCTTCCATCAGCGGCTTCTTAAATGTCTCTGCTGCATCTTTCCAGTTCTCACATACGATAATGTTCTTCACTACTTTCTGCGCTCCATATGTGTTGATAATATCTGCAACACTCTGAGCTGCTGCCGGAAGGTGATTGCCACCTACAGATACAAATGCCAGATCTGCTTTGTAGAACTCATCGTAAATCTCTTTTTTAGAATCGTATGTAAATGCCTGAATACCTGTAACATCACTGTCTAATGATTCATCTCCGAGTACATGTACATGATACTGTTTCTTTTCATTCAACACATTTACAATTGGTTCAAATACATCTACAAAGGTAATTTCAAAATCACTAAGATAAAGTAATTGTCCGATAAATCCTCTCGCAATCTTACCCGCTCCAAATATAATCGCTTTCTTTTTCATGAATTTCCTCCAAATGTTTATATTTCCTGCAATTTTAGTAAACAAAAAAGTCAGCAGATGCTGACTTTTTTATCATTAGTTTTCTGATGCAATCTTCACAAATGTCTGTGCTCTTCTGGTCAGTTCATCGTAATTTCCTTCTGCGATTACTTTCTTATCAAGGAGTCGTCCGCTGATACCAGCTGCAGAATATCCTGCTTTCAGGAAATCTGCAAAATTCTCTTCATTCACACCTGCTGCTGCAAGGAATTTCACATGGTTAACAGGACCTTTGACATCCTTCAGATATCCGAGTCCAAGCCATCCTGCCGGGAAGATCTTCACGATATCTGCGCCAGCATCATGTGCATCCAGAATCTCAGACGGTGTCATTGCTCCCGGAATAGATACCAGACCGGCAGCCTTTGTAGCTTTGATTACATCAATATTTACATTCGGTGACAGGCAAAATTCTCCGCCTGCTTCTTTGGTAGCAATTACGTGCTCTACACAGGTTACAGTTCCTGATCCGACTTTCATGTCCGGAAACTCTTCTCTGATCATACGGATTGCACCACAGGTCTTCGCGATTGCGTCCGGATCTGCCTGGTCGAATGTTACTTCAGCCATACGGACTCCTCCTTTATGAAGAGCAGTGATCACCTTGCGGAGATCATCTCCATAATATCCACGACAGATTACCAATACCTTGTTGTCTTCAATAAATTTTACTACGTCACTCATTGTATTACGCGCCTTTCTTATAACCTATACATATTTTTCAACCAATTCCTCTGAATCCGATACTACAACACGGAAGAATACTTTGATTCCTTTGTCGATCAGATTTCTCAGATCCTGATTCTCAGCTTCGCTTGTGGAAATATTCTTATATAATGTCTTACGTCCTGCTTTAGCGCCAATACCGCCCACATTAACAGATTCAAGTTTCACGCCTGCATCTGCAAGAGCTACCAGAACGCCTGGTGTCTTAACCAAAACCAGGATTTTCTTTCCATCATCTTCACCCTTTAAATAATCGATTCCATCTGCCACGTTGAAAATCTCAAGGTTAATCTTTGCAGGCACACTGGATTTCATGATCATCTGGATAAATGCGTCTTTTGCCACACCGTCATCTATAATTACTACCTCATTTGCATCAGCGTGCTGAATCCACTGTGTCATTACCTGTCCGTGAATCAGACGGTCGTCAATTCTTGTCCATACAATATTTTTCATGATTATTCTCCTTTCTTAACACCGAAATACTCTAAAATGTGATCTACAGCTGTATTGGTCATCAGATTGATTGCCTCTACACTTACTGCAGCAGTATGCGGACTTAATACCACATTATCAAGGTTTTCAAATTTCTCATTGATATGCGGTTCCCCTTTAAATACGTCCGTACCATATCCGTATATTCGATGCTCTGCGAGTGCCTCAATCAGCGCCTCTTCATCTACCAGAGAAGCTCTGGCAGTATTGATCAGAACTGTATTCTTATTCATAGAAGCCAGTTCCTTTTCTCCAACTAATGGAGTTCCATCCGGATTTCCCGGAACATGAAGGGTAATAATATCTGCTTTTTTGAAAATCTCTTCCGGCTCCATAACCGTGATATCGTTTTCCTTACAGTAAGCTTCGTCTAAGAATTTGTCATATCCAAGAATCTTGCAGTCAAAACCTTTCAGTCTCTTTACTACCTGGCGTCCGATAGAACCAAGTCCGACAACGCCTACGGTCTTGTGGCACAAGTTGATACCAGTCTCTTTCTGCCATGTTCCCGCTTTCAGGTTCTTATCTACCGTGCTGATATGACGCATTACAGAAAGCATCAGTCCGATCGCATAATCTGCAACTGCTTCTGTGTTGCAGTTTCTTGTAATGGTAACTTCAATATTTCTCTTTTTAGCTTCTTCCAGATCGATGTTATCAATACCTACACCATAACGAGAAATGATCTTTAATTTATCTGCTTTCTCTAATACTTTTTTGCTAACTGTGTCTGAACCAAGGATGATTGCGTCTACACCAGGTACTTCACCCATCATTTCCTCTTCATTCATAATGTGATGATATCTGTTGCCGACTACCTCCCAGCCCAGAGACTCCATGAGTTCTCTGGGTTTGGAGTCAAATTTTCCAAAGCTGTTAGATGTAATTAATACCTTCATGTCTAAATGCCTCCTACAGAATGCCGATCAGTCCACCGACAATACCTACTACAAAAATACCAATGATTACTTTGTTGATGCTTACTTTCTTTTTACCAATCAACCAGAATACCAGCATAACTGCACAGAATGGGAGCAGGTTCAGGATTACGGAATCAAGGATATCTGCCTGAATGTTCAGAACCTTTTCTCCAAGTGTCAGTTCCAGTGGTGTACTTAACTTAACCGTATTGGCCGCCAACGCTCCGATTGTTACAGAACCCATCGTAGTGATGATAGTCATGATCTTCTCCATACGGTTACCCTGGAAGAATTCTGCTACGAAAGCAGTACCTTTGTCGTATACTTTCATGAACAGTGTGTGGCTGATACCCCAGTTAAGTGCCAGAGTAGCAAGCATATAAAAGATTGGTGCAAACAGATTACCTGCCTGTCCAAGTGCAATTGCGATAGATCCGATGATTGGGATCAATGTTCCCTGACGGAGTGTATCACCGATACCTGCCAGAGGTCCCATCAAACTTGTCTTGATAGCACTGATTGCCTGTCCGTCGATGTCAGCTCCGTTAGCTTTTTCTTCTTCCATAGCGATTGCTGCGCCAAGGATTACAGGTCCTACCAGAGCGAACTCTGAGTTGTAGAATTCCATGTGACGCTGGCAAGCTTCTGCTTTCTGCTCCGGATCATCCGCATACAATTTATCAATGATGTTTCTCATACCTGAGAAGAATCCAGGTGCCTGCAGTCTTTCATAACTACAGCAAGCCTGTGCATATGTTTCAAATGTCCAATATGCTTTATTCAAATCTTTTTTTGTCAAAGATACTTTCTTCTGTGTTTCCATTGTCTGCTCTCCCATTTTCTACACCTCCTGATCTTTAAATTTCAGTTCGCCGTATACGTATGCAAGGATACCAGCGAAGATTGCAATTACCAGCATTCCAAGTCCTGAATATGTCTGAAGGAAGAATCCAAGTACGAAGAAAAGAAGGATTCCTTTTCTTGTGTTCAGCATCTTCAGAAGCATTCCGATACCAATTGCCGGAAGGAGGCTACCGATTACGCTCAGGATGTGAAGTGGTGTTCCTGATAATGCATCGATTGCGCCCTGTACTGCTGCTGATCCAAGGTATACCATTGCGGCTACAGGAATTGTAGTTACCAGGCATGCGAAAATCTGGGTTGGCCATTTCTGCCAGAACGCCATTTTCTTTGTATCACCTGTCAGTGCGTATTTATCCATCTGGTGTACGAAGTAAATATTTACCGTCTGACGCAGTGTCCAAATCATTGTACCTGCGATACCAAGAGGTACTGCGATAGCGATTGCTGCCTCAGCAGAAGCTCCTGATGAAAGTGCAAGTGCGGTACCTACGATACCACCGATACCGGCATCCGCCGGAAGTGTTCCACCTGCGTTGATAAATCCAAGGTACAGTGTGTTGATTGTTGCACCGATGATAACGCCCTGTGTTACATCACCAAGGATCAAACCTGTGATTGCACCACACACGATTGGCTGACGGATAGATACACTACCAAGACCGGTTACCCACGGTGTTCCGTTGTTTGTCAGGTAATACAGTAAGCCTAACAGAATTGCCTGAAATATTGAAATATGCATAATTCTCTTCTCCTCCTTTTAGATCTGAATCTTGTCTTTTAAGTTAACGATGCCGTCCGGACCTGAGGTCAGGCAAGCGTTCTTGAGTTCTTCCAGGGTCATATAGGATGTACCGGATGCCGCTTCCAGAACCATCGGTAAATTAACTCCGGTAATACACTCCGCCTTCACTTCACTGCCTAATTCATAAAAGCTTCGTGCAGTTGCATTGTACGGGCTGCCTCCAAGCAGATCGGTCAGAACCAATACTCCATCTCCTCCTGACTGCTCTTCCAGTCGGACGATTGCGTCCTTGACTGTATCTTTCAGCGCGTCTATATCGTCACCATGATATAATCCGTAGCTCTCAACCAAAGGTGCTTCTCCCATGATCAGCTTTGCGCTTCCTACTAATGCATTTGCCAGATCACCATGTGTGACCAATAATAATGCTACCATCTAATTCTTCCCTCCTTCATTCTCCGGAATTATTGCAATAATCTCGATGAACACACTTTAGCACCCAACTATTTTTTTGTAAAATTTTAGGTTTTTTTACACACTGCGCCTTTTGTGTATCTTATCTTTTTCCGCCATTTTATGCTGTTTTTGACAACTTTGTTCTATTTTTCACGAATTTTGCAGTTGAATTTTTACAGTTTTTCATAGATAATACAAAGTACCGACACGGTAAATACACTTTCTGTGTTCGAATTACGCAATAATTTACACAGTTTTCTTTATACTTTTTTTATTTTTTTGCTCAGAAGGGAGACACCATGGAGAAAAAAGAACAGGTATATCAACATATTCGTAATGATACGATTACCAAATTAAAAGAAGAACAATTTGAATCGCTGGGTCTGGACACGCTGACGGTCAGCCTGGACCTGAAAATGAACCGTGCCAACATATCCAGACTTCTTAATCAGCTTTATAATGAAGGAAGACTGATCAAAACGGATTCGAGACCGGTATTCTTTATGGACCGGTCAGCACTGGACCGCTATGTAGAACACGCTTACATTCCTTCCATCATTCCAAAGGACAAGACAATCAAGGACTATCTGGCTACCGCCAATGCATCTGCATCCAAGGTACGGCAGGATCATATCAACACCTTTAACCGCTATATCACCAATCTTCGTCATTCAAAAATGGCAGAACCGGTGCGCAAGGCAAAGTCAGCAATCCTGTATCCTTCCGGACTGAACACACTAATCATCGGCGATAGAGGTACCGGACGTTTTCAATTTGCGAAGGCAATGTCCAATTATGCAAGAGATGCACATTTTATTGATGATAAGAAGAAGGTTCATATTGTCGAGTGTCTGAATTATAGCGGTGCTCCCGATAACACATTGCTTAAATTGCTGTTCGGTGAATACATTGCAAAAACGAACACCTGGAAGCGAGGACTTTTTCAACAGTCTTCCAATCATATTATCATTATGAATAATATCGACCAGCTGCCGTCAGGTGTGTTAAGTTCCCTGTACAATGCCATTTTGGATAAATCATTTTCACCGATCAATTCCAACAAGACGATTCCGTTGTCATCCCTGATCATTGCCACTGCATCCACAGCAGTTCTGAGAAATGACGGGGATTTACGCAGATGTTTTCCAATGTTTATCGATATGCCGAATCTGTATGAGCGATCCATTGTAGAAAAACTGGTGATCATCATGCAATATCTTCAGGATGAAGCACTCACAATTGACAAGACGATCCGTATTTCCAAGGACGCGCTGAGCTGTCTTACCATGTCTGAATATAGCGGAAACCTGGCGCATCAGCGTTCCGAGATCCGTCAGGCATGTGCCAGTGGTTATCAGCGGTATATCGAAGAGAATTCTATGTTTATCGACATCGATCTGGATGATCTGTCCACACCTGTGCTGGAGAATATCTTCAATGTCGACGATCACATTGCAGAGCTTAATGAAACACTGAACCTGTTCTCAACAGAATATTTCTTCTTTTCAGCACAGAAACTCAATCCAGAACTGCAGCTTCTGTATGATCTGGATCAGCCGAACAAGAATGATAACCCGTTGACCGTCCGCAAAGTTGGTGATGAGCTCATCAATCAGTGTATTAGTGATATTGAATCTGCTGCTAATTCACAGCTGAACAGCCTTCGGTCTGTCATGTTACAGTCGCTTTATGACACGATCCATCCGATCGTCCAGAATCATGCAATCTGTAAAAGCGAGAATCTGCTCTATGGTCTGCTTCTTCACATTTCCGGAGAGCTGAACAATCTAAAATCAGGCGTTACCTCTTCCACCGTCAGTCTGAATAACAAGATTGCCAGAGGAAGTGATTACGCCTATGCCAGCAGGATCTCCTCCACACTGAACGAAACAGATCACGTTAAGCTTCCGTCCATTGAAGTGGATTATATTGCGACATATCTGTACCTGTCTTCCCAGTGGATTGACAGACGATATATCCAGCTTCTGATCATTTCCTCCGGAAGAGAAATTTCCAGAAATTATGCTGATTTTATTAATGGTCAGAAGTTCAAAACCCATGCATCCTATATGACCGTATCAGAGGATGAACCGGCAGAAGCAATTATGCATGAAATTGCTGAGAAAATGCGCAAAATCGACCGTGGTCGAGGTGTTATCATCATCACTGACCAGTCAATTATTCCAAAACACAGTTCGCTGATTTCAAAACATTTTTCCGGCAAATACACGATCGTAGAGGATATGACGATTCAGAAGATCGTATCGATTGCAGAACACGTCGAATCTCTGGGTGCTACGATTCAGTCCTCCAATGCTTTTGATTCACTGACCACCGAACAGGTCACGGCAGAGACTTCGGTAGAGACACCGGCGCAGGAACTTCTTCAGAATATTCAGGAAAAGCTGCTGTCTGAATCGTTGGTCTTCCTGAATCCAGAAAAGGCATGCCAGGCTCTGTTCCATGTTCTGTTGAACATTTTGCAGGATCTGTCCATTCCGTATTCGGACGACCTGTTGATCAAATTCATTTTTCATACATCGTTTGCTTTGGAACGTTGTATAAGAAAAGAGCCGTTCGTCTATCCAAAAGCACGTATACTGATCAAACAGCATGCGACACTATTCAATGTATTGGAGAAAAATTTTGAGATCATCACTGAATTATTTTCCGTACAGATTCCTGCCAGTGAAATGGGATATGTTATAGAGATATTCCTGCCTTACTATCAGCAGAATGAAGAAAGTTAAGAGAACCTATAAAAGCCATAGCTCTGAGCCATGGCTTTTATCTTCTATAATTATTTTAATCATTCTTCACCGGAGTTCCGCAATTAGTACAGAATGCAGCGTCATCTTCCAGTGGCGTTCCGCAGGCGGCGCACACCTTTCCTGACGGATTCGGTGTAGCCGGTGCTGGCTCACGATTGATAGCTGTTCCGCAATTCACACAGAACTTCGCATTCGGGTCCAGTTTCTTACCACAGTTCGGACATACCTCAACCATTGAAAGTTGCTCAATCTGCTGCTTATTCGCCTCCATTGTCTGATAAAGCTGATCAATCTGTTCAATCAGATCCGGACATTTCTCTTCACACTCGTCTTTGTGATTTGCATAGTATCTTAATCCAATCTGATAGATAAGCTTCTCAACTTCTTTTTCCATAGATTTATTCGCATTATTCAGGCGATAAATCTCTGTCGTATCTTTCGCCTTCTTGCTCAGATCCTGACTTTTCTCTGTCAGGCTGTTCTTCACATCATCAAAAAAGCCCATGTTCCTGCCTCCATTTATTATCTCAGAACAGCTGACGATAGATCTTCACCATCTGCTCCACATTAAACTTTACATAGCTCTGGTTCAGCAATCTCTGCTGGTTCTGCTCTACGCCTTCTGCAAAGCTCTGGATCTGATCCTCTGTCATGCCATACTCATGAAGCTTCTTTCTGGCAATGATCTTATCTAAGAGCTTCTCGATTTCTACATATACCTGATCTACTTCGCAGTGAAGAAGTCCGGCAAGATGCTCATTCAGCTCTTTTAATTCTCCATCTGGATTCACTCTCTGATATTCTGCAAATACAGCTGTCAGGAACAGATAGTTGGCTTCGCCGTGTGCCACATGATACTCACCACTCAGCGGATAGGACATAGCATGCACCGCACCTGTTCCCGCATTGCCAAATGCCACACCGGCAAGATCACTTGCTATCAAGAACTGATCCAGAATCTCCATGCGATATTCCGGTCCATGCTCCACAATCTTCTGGAATCCATCCAGGATCATTTCCATTGCCTGGTTGCTGAACATCCGTGTATACAGCGTTGCCTTTGGTGACACATAAGATTCGATGGCATGGATAAATGCATCAATCGCACTGGTAGCAAAAAATGAATACGGAAGCTTGGTCAAAAGCTCCGGCACAAGCACTGCCTCATCCGCAAAAATGCTGTCGTCCGCTAATCCCATTTTACTGTGAATACTGGTCAATTCTGCGATAGATACGTTGGACACTTCTGATCCTGCACCGCAAGTGGTAGGTACTGCAATCAGGGTATGCGCTTTCTTCAGAGGTACCTGTCTGCGGTACACCTGCTCAGCAGTATGTTCACCTTCCAGCACCAGAATCTTAGCCATATCGATGACTCCACCGCCACCGATCGCTATGATACGGTCACATCCGGATGCTTTATAATCTGCGATCAGCGCATCGATCATCACATCCGTCGGTTCTCCTTTTCCATACTCGCTCTTGTATTCCACATGGGCATCCAGACCTAACGGCGTAAAATACGCATCATAGGTACTCTTGCTCGCCAGGATAAAATCTCCCTTGCCAATCTGATACGCCTCTGCAAATTCTTTTGCCGTCTCACATTTGTTAATTACCGTCTTCTGCTGAAATAACTTCATTGCACATATCCTCCGTGTCTTTCCTTCAAATCTATCGTTTTATTCAATAACCTGCAGTTCTTTAGTATAAGAGTTCAGCACTTCCACACCGTCTTCTGTTACCAGTACCAGATCCTCAATTCGAACTCCTGTATCTCCCGGCAAATAAATACCAGGCTCAATAGAGAAGATCATGCCAGGCTCTGCTTTTGTCTCATTTGTCAACGATACATCACCAAACTCATGCTCAGACAATCCGATAAAATGTCCCAGACGATGATTGAATCCCTCACCGTATCCTGCTTCAGTGATAATATCTCTGGCTGTTTTATCCAGTTCACAAAGCGGTACGCCAGGTTTGATCTTTGCGATAGCTGAACGATTTGCATTCAGTACCAGATTATAGATCTCTTTATTCTTCGCTGTTACTTCTTTATAGCAGAAGGTACGTGTCATATCAGAGCAGTATCCGTCCTTGATACATCCCACATCAAACAGGATCACATCTCCTGCTTTCAGCACCGTATCATCTGGCATGTGATGCGGATCGGCTGCATTGGCTCCAAAAGACACGATCGGATCAAAGGAGAATCCCTCTGCTCCCAGTTCTTTGTAGATCTCAAGAGTCTGATCAGCGATCTCTTTCTCTGTAATGCCTTCTTTTACAAGCTCACGGAATCTCGCTATAGCCTGATCATTGACCTTAGATGCTGCACGCATCTTGTCTTTTTCTTCTTCATCCTTAATACCACGGGTAAGATCCACTGCCAGAGAAGAATTCTCAAATCCTGTAGCTGCCTGATTTTCCATCAGTGGCAATAAGAATCTTGCTTTGATATCTTTATCCACGCCTAATTTACTGCCTTTATCGATATATTCCATCACATAATCCATGACTGGATCCGTGTCACTGTACCATACCTGCTTCAGCTCCACACCGTCCGGAATGGTAAACAAGTTATTCAAAAATAATACATGCTCCCCATTTTTTCTTAACAACAGTCCAAAGAAACGCTCATATGGTTCAATGTAAATTCCTGTCATATAATAAATAGACATCGGATCTACTACCAACATCTGGCTTAATCCACGTTCTTCCAATGCCTTCATAATGCGTTCTGTTCTTGTATTCATTTGCTTATCCTCCTGTGAAATGGAATCTCATAACCTCAATAATCGAGCAGGCTGGCACCTATTCGACCTGTACAAAAATCCGCCGATAGTCATCACCATCGACGGATTCATTATATCACATTATTTTGCAAGCTTCAGCATAATCTCATTACTTCTCTGTACGAAAGCTGTCATCTCTTCCGGTGATAACGGCTTATGCGCCAGCATAGCCAGGTCATATAACTGCTTACAGAAGATACCTGTATTCTCTTCATCCTTATGTGCCTGTACATACTGTACCAGCGGATGATTCGCATTCAGTACCAGTGTGCCGGTCGTTCCAAACATAGACGGATCCATACCTGCCATACCATACATCTTCATCATATCCTGCATACGGCGACTTTCTTCTGACAGTGTGATCATAGCTGCCACAGACTCATCTTTGATCTTCTCTACCTTCACTTCCAGATTCTCATTGCCAAGCTCTTTACGGAACAGTGCAACCAGTTCATCGGTTGTCTTCTGGAATGCCTCCTTCTCTTCCTCAGATACTTCTTCCTTAGAAGATGCATTGACATCCGCATCAATTCTCTGGAACTTCAGTTCCGGATTGCGCTGCTCTAACTGTGTAATGAACGGAGAGTCAATGTTGTGTGACAGGATCACAGCATCCTGTCCCTGCGCACGGAACATATTGATGTACTGGCTCTGCTGCTGTTCATCTGTCACATAGTAGATGGTAGTCTGCTCTTTATTCTCAGCGTTGTCACCTTCCGGCTTCTCTGCTTTCTTATCTTCCAGCTTGCCACCATTATTCTCTACACACTCTTTCAGTGTCAGATACTTATGATCAATATTCTTGAACAAGATGTAATCTGTCATCTTATCACAGAACTTCTCATCCTTCAGGCATCCAAACTTGATAAACGGACTGATATCATCCCAATACTTCTCATAAGACTCTTTGTCTGTCTTGCACATTCCGCTCAGCTTATCTGCAACCTTCTTGGAAATATAATCCGCGATCTTATTAACAAATCCATCATTCTGCAGAGCACTTCTGGATACGTTCAGTGGCAGATCCGGGCAGTCAATCACTCCCTTTAATACCATCAGAAATTCCGGAATTACTTCTTTGATATTATCTGCGATAAAGACCTGATTGTTATACAGCTTAATGGTTCCCTCTACAGAATCATATTCGGTATTAATCTTCGGGAAGTACAGGATACCTTTCAAGTTGAATGGATAATCCATGTTCAGATGAATCCAGAACAATGGCTCCTTGTAATCCATAAATACCTTGCGGTAGAAATCAATGTAGTCTTCTTTGCTGCATTCATTCGGATGTTTCGTCCACAACGGTGTCGTATCGTTAAGCGGTACCGGACGCTTGTTGATCTTAACTTTATCCTTGGCAGGAGATACTTCTACCATCTCCTTCTCACCATTTTCATTCTCTTTTTCTTCCATCTTGGCTTCTTCATGGATACGCTCTACGACTACGTCATCCTCTTTCAAATCTGCCTCATCGATAGTCTCATACTCCTGCTCCGCATTCGCCTTCTCCAGATAGATCGGAACAGGCATAAATGAGCAATATTTCTCCAGTACTTCTCTTGCACGGTATTCATTCGCGAACTGTAAACTATCCTCATTCAGGAACAGTGTGATCTCGGTACCAACACCTTCCTTATCGCCTTCTGACATCTCATATTCTGTGCCTCCGTCACTTACCCAGTGTACCGGCTTTGCCCCTTCTTTATAAGAAAGTGTATCAATATGAACCTCATCGGCAACCATGAATGCAGAATAGAATCCAAGACCGAAATGACCGATCATATCATCTTCTGATGTCTTATCTTTATACTTCTCCAGGAATTCTGTTGCACCGGAAAATGCAATCTGGGTAATATATTCTTCAACTTCATCTTCTGTCATGCCAAGACCATCATCGATAAACTTCAAAGTCTTATCTTCCGGGCTTACAACAACACGAATCTGTGGTTTGTAATCATCCGGAAGCTGATATTCACCCATCATATCCAACTTCTTAAGCTTAGTGATCGCGTCACATCCATTCGACACCATCTCACGGAAGAAAATGTCATGATCGGAATATACCCACTTTTTAATAATTGGGAAAATATTCTCACTGCTGATTGATAATGAACCTTTTTTTGCCATGTCTATCACTCCTGTTTTTATTCTATATAATATCAGAGCCTGCCAGCCCTTTTTCCCGTACTTTATGTACAAAAATTATGATAATACTGTAAAATTTAAAAGTCAATAGAAAATTAGCACTCTTTCAAAAAGAGTGCTAATAATTTCCTTAAATTTATAAACTGTTTATTAAATCTGTCTTCCAGGTCCACCGGAGCATCTTCAAGAAGATTTACTCTACGCTCTTCAAGGACTCCACCATATTGATCTTCTTCAGTTTAAAATACATGATCCAGTTGATCAACAATGAAAATCCCACGGTAAACAACAGACTATAAATAAAACTCGGCAGATAGATACTACGTCCAAACATAGCTGCATCTACTTCCACCGTCTGAATCGTAAACAAATGCAGAACCTTGCCAAGCACAACACCCACTGCTGCGCCGATAAACGTCAACAGAATATTTTCACGGAATACATACTGTGCCACTTCTCCGTCGTAGAATCCCAATACCTTCAATGTAGCTAATTCCCGCTGCCGCTCTGTGATATTGATCGTATTAAGATTATAAAGTACAACAAATGCCAGCATTCCTGCTGAAATGATCAATACAATAATAACAAGATTAAGGCTGGACAGCATTTCATCCAACTGTTCCTGAATATCATGAACATAGCTGATACTTAAAACTTCATCCCGTTTCATAATCTTCTCGCCAACGTCTTCTACCTGTGTCTGGCTATAAGAATCATCCGTTTCAAACAAAACACTGTTATACTCCGGCATTGTACCAAACACCTTATTATAATAAGCTGGTGTCATATAGATATAATGTCCCATATAATTCTCACATATATGAGAAATGGTAAGTTCTTTATCGCCGTTTTTCTCATCCTGAATCGTGATACGATCTCCCACTTTAGCGTTTAGAAGCTTAGCAGTCTTTTCACTGATGATCACGCCATCATCTGTCAGTTTGTATTTCTCACCTGATTTCCGGTCGTGAAAATCTACATACCGTCCTATATTTTTCACATCTCCAAACACCGTAATGTAAGCCTGACGCTCTTTCTTTCCATTCTTAAGTGTAATGCTCTTCATATAAGCATCCATATAAGACACTACGTCTTTGTCCGTATCCAAAAATGTATTCAGGTGTTCTCGATCCTGCTCATCCAAATCTTCCTGCAGCACGATCTGACCGTCATAAAGCTGGATCTCAGAATACTGTATATCTGCAATCTCATATACAGAATCCCTAAGTCCATATCCCACGATCATCAGCGCCATACAGCCACCAATGCCAAATATTGTCATAAAGAAGCGCTTTTTATACCGCATCAAATTGCGTACTGTAGATTTCCACGAGAAATTCAATCGTTTCCATATAAACGGAATCTGTTCCATGAAAACCCTTTTTCCTACTTTAGGAGCCGGAGGACGCATCAGCTCAGACGGCTGTGCTCCCAGTTCCTTATAGCAGGCAAAAATTGTTGCCATCAAAGTGCACACAATTGCTGCTGCCGATGCCATAATACCGTATGACGGCACATATGGCACCAGAATCTCCGGAATGTGATGATATAAAATACCATATGAATAAATGATTATATACGGCAAAATCTTCTCACCAACCAACACTCCGAGAATACTTCCGGTGATAGTTGCCAAAAACGCATAACCAATATACTTCATAGCAATTGTTGATCTGCGATATCCAAGTGCTTTCATCGTACCAATCTGTACTCGTTGTTCTTCTACCATACGAGTCATACCGGTAAGACTGATCAGAGCGGCTACCAAGAAGAACAATACCGGGAAGACTTTTCCTATAGCCTTCATCCGATCTGCATTCTCCCCATAACCATTGTACTCCGGCAATGTACTTCTGTCATAAATATACCATTCTGCCTCCGGGATATCATCGATCTTTTTCTCACCATCTGCAATCTTATCTTCCCCATCCGCAATATCCTGTGCTGCTTTTGTTCTGCCTTCTTCCAAATCTTGTTTTGCATCTGAGATCTTATTCTCATTTTCCGTAATCTCAGACATCCCTTTTTCCAGTTCCTGTTCCTTCTCCGACAGTTCTTGCCAGCCGGCATTAATCTGCTCCTGTCCACTTGTCAGCTGCGCCGGTACTGACGCCAGCGCTGCCTCAGATGCATCCAGTGCGGCTTTCGTATCTGAAAGCTGCTGTTCCGCAGAAGCGAGCTGATCTTTTGCCATCTGCAGTTGAGCTGAAAGCTCTGTTTTCTGCTGCTCCAATCCCTCCAGCTGCTGCACCAGTCCAGCGTATTGTGCTCCTATCTCTGTATTCGGATTTCCATAAATGGATTCATCATTACCACACATATCTTTGAGTGCCTCTAATCCATTATTGCAGATATCAATCCCCGCCTGAATCTGTTCAAGAGCTGCTTCGCCTTCTGTAATCTTCTGTTCTGCCTCTGGCTTTCCTGCTTCAAATGCAGTCTTCCCTGCTTCATATTGAGCACGTCCATCCTGTAATTGCTGCACACCATCTGCATATTTTGCTTTTGCCTGATCCAGCTCCTGCTGTTTCTGTGTCAGCGTATTCTTTGCTTCCTCTATCTGAGCCCTGCCGCTTCTGATCTTTTCTTTCGCATCTGCCAGCTGACTTTCTGCATCCGCTATCTGTGTCTCCGCATCTGATAATTCCTGTTCTGCCTTCGCTTTTCCCTCTTTCAGATCTATCTTCGCCTGATCCAGCTCTCTGGTAGCATCATCGACCAGTTCCCGTCTCCTGATGATTCCCCGATCATTGGAGAGTTCCTTCACATCATCCATAGCATCATCTATCAGATCTTCGTATTCATCTGTATAAGCAATACACGCTTTCGCTCCCTTTACTAACAGATAGCATTCTGTGTACACGTCCTGTGTAAATGTCTCCCTCGGAACCACAAGAAATGCTGACAGACTTCCGTTACCGATCGTCGTACTGCCTCTGCCGTAAGATATATAATACGGACTGTTCCCTGTGCCAACCACAGTAAGTTCATCTGTTGCCAGTGTATCTGTAACCGGGTCTTCCGTACCGGACGTAAGCTTGATCTTATCTCCGACCTTATAGGTGCTCTCGTCATCTGCCAGACATTCGCCAGACTTCTCCGGAAGTCTTCCTTCTGTAACCGTAATCTGATTCATATCCTCAGACAACGACATCACATGCAACGCACGCTGTTTCTCCCCATCATAATTCAGAAAATCCCCACTATATGCGCCTTCTGCTTTATCGATACTGTCCAGTCCTTCGAATGCTTTCACATCATCTTTTGTCAATCCCAGTGTACTGATAACCTTGATATCCATCAGATTCGCCTGGTCAAAATACGCATCTCCTGTCACACGCATATCCGGTTCCGAAGCACGGATTCCAGAGAAAAATGCAACACCAAGCGCCACAATAAACAGAATCGACACAAAACGTCCCGAGCTTTTTTTAATCTCTCTGAAAAATTCAATCGTCGTAGTCTTCATATCCAAGCTCCTACCATTCTATCGTCTCGACTGATACCGGATGCGGATTCAACGTCATCTTCGATACCTTACCATTCTTAATCTGGATCACCCGGTCTGCCATTGGTGCGATTGCCGAGTTGTGCGTAATCAGGATTACCGTCATCCCCTTTTCTCTACAGGTATCCTGGAGCAGTTTCAAAATCGCCTTACCTGTATTATAGTCCAGGGCTCCTGTCGGCTCATCACAGAGCAGAAGCTTCGGATTCTTCGCCAACGCTCTCGCAATTGATACCCTCTGCTGCTCACCTCCGGAAAGCTGTGCCGGGAAATTCTTCAATCTGTCACCAAGTCCTACCTCCCGCAACACCTCTTCTGCCGGTAACGGATCCTTACAGATCTGAAGCGCAAGTTCTACATTCTCCAATGCAGTCAGATTCGGAATCAAGTTATAGAACTGAAATACAAATCCGATATCATCTCTTCGGTAAGCTGTCAGCTGCTTTGCAGAATACTTTGCAATATCTACTCCATCTACCAGCACCTGACCGGATGTTGCCGCATCCATGCCGCCAAGGATATTCAGTACTGTTGTCTTTCCTGCTCCACTTGGACCAACTACAACTGCAAACTCTCCCTTTTCTATCTGAAAAGAAATGCCATCAGCTGCAGCGATTTCAACTTCACCCATATGATATATCTTACGGACATCGTCCAATTTCACAAAATCTTTCATAAGTCCCTCCGTACCAGTAATTTGGAATTTAAAGATATATTTAGTATAACATTAGATGCGTCAGAAAAACATTCCCCGATTTCACAATTTAGAGTTATTTTAGGATTTGTATATAGAAACAGAAATGCCTCGGAGCGGCAACTCCGAGGCATTTCACTCATACTACATATGCAAATGGCTAGACAGAGGGAAATAGCATAAATCCAGCCTCAGGATTACTCTCTGTCTATCTGTAATATAGCATATATTATCCTATATTTCAAGTTTTATTTTTATTATTTGTATAAAATACTTTTCTTTTTCTTTTCATATTGTTTAATTATTTAAACCATGTTATACTCTATCTACTGTCTCACCTATACAAGGCAGTAGATAGGAGGTGAGGCCGTGAATGGATTAGAATCATTTATTCTCTCTGTATTGGCAGGTGTAGTATCTTACTACATATGCAAATGGCTGGATAGAGAGAAGTAGCATAGTCCAGCCTCAGGCTTAATCCACCTGGGAAAAACGGAATAGAAATGCCTCGGAGTGCCAGCTCCGAGGCATTTCGTTTTTTGTTCTTATGAACGAATTAGAATCTTTCAGCTTATCGCCTAATAAGATTATAGCATAAGCTTCATCCATTTTCAATCATTATTTTTAATTACCGTATCACGGTTCATCCATTTTATTCTTTACCATTAAAGCAGTATGTACATACTTTACACGGCTCGATACCGATAGACGCCAGCAGATCATCCAGTCTGTGATATCTCAGTGTGGTGAAGTTCTGCTGTTTCCGGATATCTTCGATCATCTGCTCATATTTACAGGTGCATGGATCTGCATATTCATCCAGTACTTCCTGTGGGCAGTTATCTCCTTCTCTCTTCTGGATCATCTGACGTGCGATCAGCTCCATCTCTGATCTGGAACGTGAGAAGTTCAGATATTTACAACCGTACATGATCGGCGGGCAAGCCGGACGCACATGAACTTCCTTTGCGCCGCTGCGATACAGAAATTCGGTTGTCTCACGAAGCTGTGTGCCGCGGACAATGGAATCATCGATGAGTAGAAGCTTCTTATCTTCAATCAATGCTTTCACCGGAATCAGCTTCATACGTGCGATCAGGTTACGCTGACTCTGATTGGTCGGCATGAATGATCTCGGCCAGGTTGGTGTATATTTGATGAATGGTCTTGCATACGGAACGCCGGATTCATTGGCATATCCGATGGCGTGTGCAATACCGGAATCCGGTACACCTGCTACGATATCCGGATGCACAGAATCACCGTCACGTTTTGCAAGCATGCTTCCGCAACGATAACGCATCTCTTCTACATTCACACCCTCATAAGCAGATGTCGGATATCCGTAATATACCCACAGGAAGGAACAGATCTTCATTTCCTTTCCAGGTTCTACCAATGTCTCCACACTCTCCGGAGTCACATAAACGATTTCGCCAGGTCCCAGTTCTTTATAATCCTGAAATCCAAGATTAATATATGCATGGCTCTCAAATGACAGACAGTATGCGCCTTCCTTATGTCCTACAACGATCGGAGTACGTCCCATCTTATCTCTTGCTGCATAAATTCCGTCCTTGGTCATCAACAGCATACTCAATGATCCATCCACCAGATCCTGCACATAACGGATACCTTCCGCAAAGCTGTCCTTCTCACAGATCAATGCTGCGATCAGTTCTGTCACATTGACCGTTCCATTCGTCATTTCCTGAAAGTGTGTCTTAGATCTGCTATACAGGTCTTCCAGTAATTCCTCATAATTATTAACTTTACCGACAAATGCAAGACTAAAACTTCCAATCTTAGAACTGAACAGCAGTGGCTGCGGTTCATAATCTGAGATACAGCCAATACCGATATTGCCTTTCATATTGCCGACATCTTTGTCAAACTTGGTTCGGAACGGTGTATTTTCAATATTATGGATTGCACGGTCGAAGCCGTCCGCCCCATGAACTGCCATACCTCCACGTCTTGTTCCCAGATGGGAATGGTAATCCACTCCGTAGAAAAGTTCCAGTACACAATCTTCCTTCGATGCTACTCCGAAAAAACCACTCATAACTTTCTCCTTATCTTATCTGTTATTCTGACATACTATATACAGTATAGCACCCGTCGATAAGATGCAGATATTATTTCTCCTAATCTTATTTATAAGCTGTGTTTTCTGAAATGCAGATAGGATGCTACAGCCGGAATCAGTGCCACGATTATAATAATCGTCAGACTCACATAAACCGGATCTACCCATGACTGAAAGCCAGCCAGAAAGGTTAACACACCGCCGAGTATCCACCATTTGCCAGCCATCCGGTGCGTATAATCCCAGTTTTCTTCGTCTGCCAGTGTCCATGGCAGTTTAATACCTATCGTATAGTTCTGTCTGCATTTCGGCAGATAATTACCGACCACGATCAGTATCACAGCCATCAACGCATTTATCCAGACTGTACTGTTTACGCCCTTATAGTCAAGTGCATTGCCATAAACAGTGACACCCGCATAAATAGATACCAGCGGACAGATACAGAGGATCAGACGATAAACTTTCGGACTGATATTCTTTCCTTTGGGATCCACACTGGTCACCAATGCACAGAATACATGTATCGCCAGGCAAAACAGATAAATCCCTATTACCGCAACCAACTTACTGCTGTATCCATTCGGTGTACCATCGGTTCCAAAGTGTGTCGCCACCCGTTCCGGCAGCTGATTCCATAACAGCAGTCCGACTAATATTGGCAATATCGTAATAATACACGTTACAATAAAAAACTTTTTATTTGCTTTCAGCATGAGTTCCATCCCCTTTCAGCTCTGACAGCCAGAGCATTACTTCCTCAACTACAGAAGTATTCAGTGTGTAGTAAATGTAATTCTTTTCTCTGGTCTCAAAGACCAGTCCGGCTTTTTTAAGTATTTTTAAATGGTAAGAAATTGTCGCACCTGTCATGTCAAAATGTGCTCCAATCTCTCCAGCCGACATCCGTCCTTCTCTCAATAAAGAAAGGATGTCCCGGCGTGCCGGATCTGACAGTGCTTTAAATGTCTCTCCAAATCCCATATTCACCATCCTTTACCTGTCATGAATCTATTTAGAAATATTTCTAATTAGTTTATAACACACCTCATCACAAAACGCAACAGGCATTTAGATATTTTTCTAAATACCTAAATGCCTGCCTGTTTTTTCTATAATAATGCTGTTAATAATAATGTCTCATTCTGTCTTAAGCTAACATCTCACGAAGCTTCTTATTAACCGCTCCCGGATTGGCCTTGCCTTTCATTGCCTTCATCGTCTGTCCAACCAGAGCTCCCAGTGCTTTTTCTTTACCGCCTTTATAGTCAGCCACGGCCTGTGGATTGTCTGCGATAACCTTCTTCAGCACTTCTTCCAGTGCTCCGTCATCCTGTACGATCTTCAGACCTTTTTCTTCTACGTATTTCTCAGGATCTACGTTCTCATCGAAGATCTTCTCAAATACTTCCTTGGCTACGGAGCTGTTGATCGTACCAGCTTCGGTAAGTTCAATCAGTTTTGCAAGATGTTCCGGTGCAAAGCAGATGTCTTCCGGTTCCTGTCCGCGTTCCTTCAACAGTCGCAACGTCTCTACCATCAGCCAGTTAGCCACCTTCTTCGGCTTACCACAAATTGCTGTTGTCGCCTCGAAAATGTCTGCCATCTTTTTAGAGTTGGTAATAATCTCTGCATCGTAACGTGGAATATCAAACTCTCTGTTGTAGCGCTCCAGCTTCTCGGTACGGAACTCTGGCTGTCTGGCTTTGATCTCTGCGATCCATTCATCGCTGATCACGATCGGCACCAGATCCGGTTCAGGGAAGTAGCGATAGTCCTGTGCATCCTCTTTAGAACGCATAGCATGCGATGATTCTTTATTGTCATCCCAGCGCCTTGTCTCCTGTACGACTGCACGTCCTGCTTCTATTAAATCAATCTGTCTCTGACGCTCTCCGTCAATGGCTCTTGCAATCGCTTTAAAAGAGTTCAGGTTCTTCATCTCTGTACGGGTACCGAATTCAGATGCCCCTACTTCACGAACAGACAGGTTCACGTCAGCACGCATGGAACCTTCCTGAAGCTTACAGTCTGATGCGCCCAGATACTGAATGATCAGACGAAGCTTTTCCAAATAAGCCATAACTTCATCGGCTGAACGCATATCCGGCTCGGATACGATTTCTACCAGTGGCACACCGCTTCGGTTATAGTCTACCAGAGAGGTATCATCCCATTCGTCATGCACCAGTTTACCCGCATCCTCTTCCATATGCATTTCGTGGATACGAATCTTTTTCTTCTGCTCTCCAACTTCGATCTCTACATATCCGTTTCTTGCGATCGGCAGATACAGCTGCGAGATCTGATAGTTCTGTGGGTTATCCGGATAGAAGTAATTCTTACGGTCGAATTTGCATACCTGTGTAATCTCACAGTTGGTTGCAAGACCAATAGCAGCTGCATATTCTACTACCTGTTTATTCAATACCGGAAGAGACCCCGGCATACCGGTACATACCGGACAGGTGTGTGTATTTGGTGCACCCCCGAATGCTGTACTGCATCCGCAGAATATCTTCGTCTTAGTGGCAAGTTCTACATGGACTTCCAGTCCAATAACGGTTTCATACTGTTTTGCCATGATTATCTGCCCCCTTTCTCAGCTGCTTCTGCCAGCTCCGGCCGTGCATAACTTCCTGTCTGTTCATATGTGTATGCTGCCTGGAGCAGTTTCTTCTCCTGATAACAGTCACCGATCATCTGCATACCAATCGGCAGTCCTTTGGAATCACGTCCCACCGGAATGCTGATACCCGGCAATCCTGCCAGGTTCACAGATACAGTATATACATCACTCAGATACATTTTCATCGGGTCGCTTAAGCTCTTACCAAGTTCCGGTGCAGTCGTCGGTGCAGCCGGTCCAATGATCATATCGTATTTTTCAAATGCGCGGTCAAACGCTTTCTTGATCAATGCCTTGGTACGAAGTGCTTTCAGATAGTATGCGTCATAATAACCGGAACTCAGCACAAAGGAGCCAAGCATGATACGACGTTTCACCTCCGCTCCGAATCCTTCAGAACGAGATTTCTTATACATATTGTGAAGTCCTTCATACTCTGCTGTCCGGTATCCGTATTTCACACCATCAAAACGGGACAGGTTGGAACTTGCCTCTGCCGACGCGATGACATAGTACGCTGGAATTGCATATTCTACCAGGCTTAAGTCAAACTCTTCTACAACCGCTCCTTTTTCTTCCAGTACCTTTACCGCTTTCAGGATGGCTTCTTTTACTTCCGGATCCAGTCCTTCACCGAAATAATCTCTTGGAATACCGATTTTCATACCTTTCACATCTTCTACAAGTGCAGATGTGAAATCGTAGCTGTCTCTTCCTATAGAAGTGCTGTCTTTTTCATCATGTGCTGCAATCGTTTCAAGAATTGCTGCGCAGTCCGTCACATCCTTTGCCACCGGTCCGATCTGATCCAGAGAAGAACCATAAGCAATCAACCCATATCTGGATACTGTACCATAGGTCGGTTTCATTCCAACTACGCCACAGAATGCGCTTGGCTGACGGATTGAACCACCTGTGTCAGATCCCAATGCACAGAAGCATTCTTCTGCTGCCACTGCCGCACAGGAACCTCCGGAAGATCCGCCCGGCACATGGGCAGTGTTCCATGGATTCTTTGTTACTCCATAATAGGAAGTCTCGGTTGTGCTACCCATTGCAAATTCATCCATATTGGTCTTGCCAAGGATGACTGCGCCGGCTTCTTCCAGCCGTTTTACCGCTTCTGCCATAAATGTCGGCACGAAATTCCCCAATATCTTAGAACTGCAGGTTGTGAGCACGCCTTCGGTACACATGTTGTCCTTAATGGCAACCGGCACACCTGCAAGCGGTCCCGTAAGCTCTCCTGCATCAATCATTTTCTGCACCTGATCTGCACGTTTCAGTGCTTCTTCTCTGCAAATTGTCACGTAACTGTGGACTTCTGATTCCACACTGTCTATCTGTGCAAGAGACGCTTCCACTGCTTCACGGACGGTAACTTCTCCTGCCTGTATTTTCTTACCCAGCTGAACTGCTGTCAGACTTCTGATACTCATCTCTTATCCTCCTGACTCTGTCTATCCAATGGTCTTTGGCACTTTGAAGCACTGTTCCTTCTGAAGTGGTGCATTCTTCAAAGTATCTTTACTTCCGTCTCCATTCGTCACTACATCTTCCCGGAATACATTATTTACCGGAAATACATGCGACATCGGCTCAATCCCCTCGGTGTCCAGCTCATTCAGTGTATCGATATAATCCAGCATCCGTTCCATATCGGATCTGGCTGCTAACTTCTCTTCTTCAGACAATTCCAGCTTTGCCAGAATGCCTACATATTCGATGGTCTCATCTGATATCTTATTTGCCATAACTACTCCTTTATCCGTACTCTGTTCTATGGTTCCAGTCTGCTTAAGTCTCTTGGGAAGAGTGTAGTCTCACGGACATTGTCCTCTCCCACCAGCTTCATGGTCAGGCGCTCCAGACCAATACCCAGTCCACCATGCGGCGGCATACCGTGTTTGAATGTATCCAGATAATGTTCCAGACCTTCCTCTTCCATACCACGGACTGCGATTTTCTCGCGAAGTGCTTTGTAATCATGGATTCTCTGACCACCTGTGGTAATCTCCATCCCCTTATACAGCAGATCAAAACTTAATGTGTATCTGGTATCTGCCGGATCATCCATTGCGTAAAACGGACGTTTTTTCGAAGGATAATGGGTAACAAATACAAAATCACTTCCCCATTCTTCCTGCGCATACTGTCCGATCAGCTGCTCTTCTTCCGGTTCCAGATCAAATGGATTCCGCATCTTATGACCGTATTTTTCAGATACCTTCTGTTTGATCTCATCAAACCTCACTGCCGGGATCTTGCTGACATCCGGAAGTGTAATATTCAAAATCTTCAGTTCTTTCGCATAATCCTTAGCGAGCATTGCCATCATGTACTGCAGGAATCCTGTTTCCATTGCCATAATGTCTTCAAATCCATCGATGTAACCCATCTCGAAATCCAGACTGGTGTACTCATTCAGATGACGCTTGGTGTTATGTTTTTCTGCCCTGAATACCGGTGCTGTCTCAAATACTCTGTCAAACACGCCGACCATCATCTGCTTGTAAAGCTGAGGACTCTGCTGCAGTACTGCCGGTCTGTGGAAATAATCCAGACGGAACAGGTTCGCTCCGCCCTCTGCACTCTTAGCTCCGATCTTCGGTGTATAAATCTCCGTAAATCCCTGTTCATAAAGAAAATCACGAAATGCTCTTGTAATGCCTTCCTGCAATTTGAACTTTGCACGTTCTCTCACATTACGCAGTGCGATCGGTCTGTAGTTCAGCTTGGCATCCAGTGAGGTGTTCAGCTTCCATTTGGAAATGGCAAGTGGCATCATATCTGCTTCCGGCTCACTGAGGATTCGCAGTGATTCCATGCGAATCTCGATGCCGTTCGGCGCTTTTTCATTCTTCTCCAGTGTTCCCTCGATCTCTACGGCATCCGCTTCCCGCAGATCCTTCAGATCAAATCCGGCTGTGCCTTCCTCATATACACCCTGCAGCAGTCCTTCTCTTTTTCTCAGAACAACAAATGCTACGGTTCCCATGTCACGGATCGTATGAACGGCTCCGTTAACCTTAACCTTCTGTCCTGCCAGATCTCCGGCAAGCAGTTCACTGATTTCTAAAGTCTCTTTCTTAGCTACTCCTGTTAAATATTCCATGATTGGTCCTCCTTTTTTTGAACGGGACGGATCTGTAATTCATTGCACAAAAAAGTCCCGGAACATGATCTCTCATATTCCGGGACGGATCTGACATAATCCGCGGTACCACCCGCTTTGAATCTCCGGGAATCTTCTCCCTTTTAATTCCTCTCTTATGCTTAACGCGCATGACACGTACTGTCCTACTAAGTCATAACTTTTCAGCCAGTCTGCTCCCAAGTGTTCCCATATCTCTCATTCCCTAAAAGGTGCTCTCAGTCGGTGACACCTTATTCCTGTCAGGTTCCAGAAAGTTGAGTCTTGTTCTCAGCATTCTCTGAAATTTGATTCAATCTTAGCACAGCCATCTTTGTTTTGCAAGTTATAATTTTAATACTTTCATTTTTCAAATATTTAATCAATAAATTTGATGTTTCATTCTTCTTTTCCAGTGTATTTAAAATGTGCGTGTCACAATTTATTTCAACCATATTTACAGCATTGAAAGAAGCACACAACCATGATATGATGCATGTATGTGTGCATGTCATATAGTCATATAGGATAAGGAGGTTACTCTATGAATCACATTTTCGGTTGTCCCATGCATTACGGAGTGGGTGCCCCGGGACTGATCAACAGTCTGGATTATCTGCAATCTTTTTGCCCTGAACTAGATATTGATATACTTCCGGAAATTACCAGACCGGAAGAGAACCTGAGCAATCTGAAACATCTGAACAGCGTAATTGCAAGCTGTTCACAAATTGCTGAATCTGGATATCATGCATTATGCAAAGGTGAATCACCACTTTACATTACCGGCGATCACAGTTCCGCCATCGGAAGTGTCTCTGCCGCCGGAACATATTGCGAAGATCTTGGTCTGATCTGGATTGATGCACATCCAGACATCAATACCGACAAAACCACTGTCACCGGTAATATCCACGGAATGCCCGTTGCCGCTCTAATTGGTATGGGCGAACAGTCATTGACCAGAATCTTGTCAGACAAGCCTAAAGTCAAACCATCTAACATTGTCATGCTGGGGCTTCGCGACATTGACCCGCCGGAGATGGCGTTTCTGAACAAGCTTCATATTCGCTATTATACCTGGCAACAAATGGCAACTCTTGGTATCCAACGCTGTATCGATGAAACACTTCAATATCTGTCTCATCTGCAGAATGTCCATATCAGCTTTGATATTGATGTAATGGATCCCGCATACCTTCCCGGAGTCTCCGTTCCGGTTCCAGGCGGTCTGTTGGAGGAAGAAGCGTTTACGCTTATGCACCAGCTTCTTACCGGTCTTCCTGTAATATCATGTGATATTGTTGAATTTAACAAGGATTATGATATATCTGACCGGACTGCCACGTTCGCACGCCAAATGGCACACCAAATTCTGACAGATTTTTAAAAACAATCCCCTGCGCAGGTTTCTTAACTTTCCTCCGCAGGGGATCCTTTTATTTTGTATCTTTTTTTGATTTATCGTTCTTTGTATTGCTGTTCTTCACTTCACTAGCCGATTTTACTGATGGATCCTTCTGTGCGATCGGCAGTGCATCCTGCACTTTCTTCACGCCATCACCTACAATCCCATCTGTTCTGTTCAGAGATGCTGTCACATCATCTGTCAGATTCGTAAGTCCTGTATTCTTTTCCAGATTCTCCGGATCATCCAGTGGCAGAATAAAATATTCATTATCCGGATTCTGATCCATGTATACCCAGGTTGGAATAAAATCTGCGCCATCAAGAGAAATATTGCCTTTGGCATCTCTCTTCACAGTAAGCTTCACCATCATGCCATCTTCCGAATAGCCATTAGTCAGACCTTCCATGTATTCGGTACGCTGATTGGACAGATGATTGCCAATCGCATATGCACATACCATTTCATGGTCACCGTCTGTGCTGGTCAGAAGATCCACAGGCTCAATTACATGCGGATGACTGGCGATGAGCGCATCCACGCCCATATCGCACAGCTTCTGCGCGATCTCGTCCTGATCAGAATTCTCTTCCGTCTGGTATTCTACACCCCAATGCATACACGCAACAGTATATTCCACACCTTCCTCTTTCATATCAGATAAAATCTGCTCTACATCACTATACAGCGACTCCGGATCTGCTTCTTTAAAGGAATTGATCAGATCTGCACTCTCATCGTTCACTGCGATACCGTTGATTGTCTTCTGTCCATTCACTTCTTCAGTCTCAAATACATAATTGAAGAAGCCAACCTTGATTCCGTTGATATCCTTCACCACATACTTCTTATCGTCAGCTTTCTTACGCACGCCGGTATACATGATGCCATCCTTATCCAATACTTCCATAGTACGTTGAAGTCCTTCGCCTCCACCGTCATAAATATGATTATTCGCAAGCAGGCACATATCGATCCCATTCTCTGCCAATGCATCTGCAATAGCATCCGGCGCACAGAACGTTGGATAACCACTGTAATTACCGCCAGTCAGCGCATACTCTGTCGTACAGATAGAAAAATCTGCATCATTATAATAATCCTTTACATATTGAAAGATTGGATTATAATCATAGTCTTCGCCATTCTTATACACCGAAGAAGTCAAAAATGGCTTATGCATAATAATATCACCTGCGATATTAATGGTCGCTGTCGCTTCCTTGGATTCCGCCTTATCTTCCTTCTTCACTTCCACAGAAGTTGTCTTTGCCGGTTCTTTTTTACTGCTTCCGGTCACTTTCTTCACTACTGCTCTTACCAGCAACACAGCCAGAAGCAGGATCAACACCATTGCCGCAATCAAAATTGCTCTCTGGATCTTACGCTTCTTTCTCCGTCTTTCTCTTGCCGCACGGCGTCGCCTCATCTCTGCACGATCTCTGTCCTCTGCTTCATGTCTTTCCGCTGCAGCTTTATGTGCCTTAATACCTCCCGGTCTCGGTGTATGCTCACCCGCAGATCCCTTTTGTTCTGTAATTTCTTCCATAATGCTTTTCTCCCTCCACAGCCATCTCTCTGACTGCTTCCTTTTTTCACTTTCCTATACCTAATAAGATACTCGAAAAATGTCAAAAAGACAAGATTACGGAAGAATTTCAGTATACCGGAATTGTCATATCACCCCTTTCCCTATTTCATATACCTGATCTGAGCCATTTGCCACATCCACGGAATGTGTGACCAGTATCACACATTTGCCCTCTTCATGCGCCAGTTTCCGGAAGATATGCATAATCTCTTCCTGTGTATCGTGATCCAGATTGCCGGTCGGTTCATCATCAAGAATGATCTCCGGATTATACGACAATGCTCTTGCTATGGCAACTCTCTGCTGCTGACCCCCGGAGAGCTTCAACACTCTCCGTCCAGCCTCATCTTCATTAAGTCCCATTTCTTTCAAAAGTTCCAGTGCATGTGCCTTTTTATCACCACGTTCTTTACCGGATATCTCCATCGACAATTCCACATTCTCTGCCGCCGTAAGCTTGGGAAGCAGATTAAAACTCTGAAAGATCACACCCACACACTGACTGCGGTATTCATACTGATCCATCGTACGGATGTCATTGCCATTCAGACAGATTCTGCCTTCCGTTGGCTGTGCCAGTCCTGACAACAGAGACAAAAGCGTCGTCTTACCTGCTCCGGATCTCCCCACAATGCTGTACACTTTTCCGTTTTCAAAGATATAGGATAAATTCTCTAATACCATCTTATCTGATTCTGCATAATGATAACTTACATTTTCAAGCTGTAATACATTCATCGTTCTGCCTCCTATTCTAATCTCTGCTGCTCAGTATCCGAAGCGGATCATAGCGCAGGATAAATACGACTGCGACGCAGCCGGCGATCAGTGTCAGTCCGATACCGATCAGGATTAGTTTTCCTACAACTGCCAGATCTGTTGCAGAGCTGATCTGATTAACATACTGTGCCGCCTGTCCCGGAATTCCCTTATTGTTATTTTGATGATTCTGTTGTTTCTTATCGCCATTCTGCACTTTCGTATTATCATCCGATTGCGATGTGCTGCTATCTGAACTATTGCTATCTGTGCCACTTGCAGCTCCGCTGTTATCTGATGGTGCTGCCTCTCCTCCAGGACCTCCGCCCTGCGGACCGCCTGCTTCCCGTCCGAAATTCTCTGCCTGTGATGCACTTAACTCCTGACTGCTCTCGATCTGCTGTGCAAGTAATTTATTTGTCACCGGTACGGATGCTGCTGCGCCGACTCCAGTACCAAGTATGATTGCGATAAATGTTACGCATAATAATTCGAT
This sequence comes from Dorea ammoniilytica, assembly GCF_025567415.1. Classification (NCBI taxonomy): domain Bacteria; kingdom Bacillati; phylum Bacillota; class Clostridia; order Lachnospirales; family Lachnospiraceae; genus Dorea; species Dorea ammoniilytica. Next base: position 27,920 of record NZ_JAOQJV010000010.1, on the reverse strand, counting down.
AAGGAACTGCATTGCAATCTTGCCTTTTTTCATACCAATCGCCGCCAACACGCCAATCTCATATTTTCTTTCCCGGATATTAAAGATATTTAATACAACCAGAATAATACCGCCGATTGCCAACACCACTGCCAGGAAATATTTGGCATAAGTGCTCAGATTCTCCAATGGCTGAAGGCTCTGTTCATAGGAATCTACGTCAGCAGAACCTACAGTATAATTATCACCCAACGCAGCTTCTGTCTCTTCTTTAAATGCTTCATAATCATCCACTGAATCGAATGTGTAGGTTCCGTTCGTCTGACTCTGCAATGTATCAGATGCTTCTGTAATCGCACTTACATTTTCATAACTGGTGTAAATACGGTTCGCACTGTCAAATGCCGCACCAAAGCCACCCATCATATTGCTGTAGGAATCACCGGAGTCTGATGACTCGTAAATTCCGCAGATAGTAAATTCATACGTTTCATCTGTCGCATTTGGATTAACCAGAGTAATCGTATCACCTACTGATAGATCATTGTACTCTGCAAGTTCACTGCTGATAATACACTGGTTCGTATCGTCACTCTCATCAAACACGCTTCCTTCTGTGATCGTACTTGCACCGCTCAAAAAATCCGTCATGGCTTCATCTGAACTGTATCCTGTGATCGTAAAGTCACCCTGGGTTCCCATACGACCCGCATCATCCGGCATGCCCTGCCCGCTATTCTGATTACCGCCCTGGTTCATATCATCCGGTGCCTGCGTATTGTCGCCAGAATTATCTCCGCTGCTGCCATCTGTCTCCGTACTGCTATCTGAACTGTCCTTTGATACACCGCTGGTATCTACTGCTTCCAGATCTCCAGACGCATCCAGAGAGACGGATGACGTAAAATAGAAACTTTTCACATAATCGGAATCTGCATAAGACTTCAGATCATCCAGCGAAAGTTCCTCCATATTCGTCATGGCTTCTTTCTTATCTTCCTTGCTGTACTGATTCTGCATCATTGCCTGTCGGTTCACAGATATCTGTCCTGTGATCGACAACTGATCTTCGCTGTCCTGCCTTGCTGTTTCCGCCGCTTCCCCGATGGAGAGTGCAATACACGCTGACACTGCAATTACAAATAGAATAATGCCAATCAGTATGTTTCTGCCCTTAGACCTGGTAATACTCCGCCAGGCATTCTTCAATATATACATTCTGCTCCTCCTCATTGTTATCATGCAGGAACATATACTTTTCGCCGCTCCTGCCTTAAATATTTACCTGCTTATTCTATAAAAATATCGTTACCAAACTTTGTGCAGGATGTGAAAAGTCTGTGTTTTTGGATATTTATAGATATTTTCTATAAGTCAGAATATTTATAAAACTTTTCAATTTTACCCTCATTTTCCCAAAAGGTATACTATACTTGATATTATTTTTAATTTAAGGAGGATTTGACATGTTAGAATCAAACGTAAAAATCGGAGTAACTGAGATCAGTCCGAGAGCCGTACAGCAGGCTGCTGAGCTGAATTTCAAGAACGGCTACTACTGCTGCGAAGCACTGATGGCTACAATAAAGCAGGAGTTCAAACTGGATGTTCCGGATTCTGTAATCGCTATGGCTTCCGGCATGGCTGTCGGTGCGGGTAAATCAGGCTGCGTCTGTGGTGCATTCAACGGCGGTATCCTTGCACTTGGCATGTTCTTCGGCCGCACCGAGCAGAACGGTCCAACCAATCCAAAGAGTGTAAAATGTATGGAACTGACGCATGAACTGCATGACTGGTTTAAAACAGCCAATAAGAAAAATGCGATCTGCTGTCGTGTGCTCACAAAAGAATTCAATATGGGACAGGGCGAACACAAAGAACAGTGTATCTTCTTCACCGGCTTATGTGCATGGAAGGTTGCAGAAATCATCTGTCGCGAGTGCGGTATCAAGAATCTTGATGAGGTTGATGAGCCATGCGAGCGCCGTGCTCTTGCAGATATTGTCTAGGCACACACATTTTAAGGCATCAAACTATCTACTAGAAATGAGGTAAAACTATGAGTAATGTAATTAAAAAAGTACCAATTCCACTCTGCGGAGTTATGCTAGGAACTGCCGCACTGGGCAACCTCCTTCAGAGTTATTCCGAAGGCATCCGCTATGTATGCGGAGTATTCGCTGCATTCCTGTTGGTACTCGTACTGTTGAAACTGATCATGTTCCCGGGAGCTGTCAAAGAGGATATGAACAATCCGATCATGGCAAGTGTATCCGGAACATTCCCAATGGCACTGATGATCTTAAGCACCTATGTGAAGCCATTTATCGGACTGGCAGCTTACTATATCTGGCTGTTTGCTATCGCACTTCATGTCGTGCTGATAATTTATTTTACCATTAAATTTATCGCAAAATTAGCAATGCCAAAGGTATTTGCAAGCTACTACATCGTATATGTAGGTATCGTTGTGGCAGCCGTTACCGCACCTGCTTATGAGAAACAGTCTCTCGGAAGTGCCACATTCTGGTTCGGTCTGGTGACTCTGATCATCCTGCTGGTACTGGTAACATACCGCTATGTGAAGTTCAAAGAAGTTCCGGACCCGGCAAAACCGCTAATCTGTATCTACGCTGCACCGACAAGTCTCTGTATCGCAGGCTATGTACAGTCCGTTATGCCTAAGAATTATAACTTCCTGATGGCAATGTTTGTTGTCGCTACTGTAATCTACATCTATGCTCTGATCAAAGCGATCGGACATCTGAAGATGCCATTTTACCCAAGCTATGCAGCATTCACCTTTCCATTCGTAATCAGCGCGATCGCAACCAAACAGACAATGGCATGCGCTGCCAATATGGGACACCCGATGCCTTTCCTGGCAAATATCGTACTGATCGAAACAATCATTGCAGTCGTATTGGTAGTATATACATACATCCGTTTTATGGGCGCCATCTTTGGTGGGAATAAATAAATTGTGATTATATGAAAGAAAATAGCTTCTGACCGGGAAATCCTCAGTCGGAAGCTATTTTTACTTAATACTAGTACTCACCTCTCTATACGTATCCAGAAATCATCCTCTGCCATCCTACCCTCTGTCTTTTCTATAATCATCATCGGATCATAAAATGGCAGATCCAGTTCCCGCAAAATGAGTTTCATCTTATCTCTTGTTCTTGGAAAGCATCTGGATTCCAGAAATTCTTCATAATCTTCATAGGTCGGATGCTCATTATTACCAAATGCTTTTTTCAGAAAATGATTCGTATAATTTCGTACATTTACTCTTCTTTTTTCCTCATCCACATCGATGATCGTGCACAATTCATCACGGAACATATATGACATTCTGATTGGCATTTCTTTTTCCGGTATGATTAGTTTTTCTTCCCACGCAGGCTCATTCATTAATATATAAACCAGTGTCACGACCGGACCTGTCACTGGCTGTCCGCTATATTCCCATCGCTCCACCGTCTTCTTAGACACATTTACAAGTTCCGCAAATTCTTTTTGGGATACCCCAAGCCTTTTGCGGCACTTTTTCATTTCCAATCCTGTTATGCTTTTTTGCACTGCATATTTTCTCATGATATCATTCACCCTTATTTTAAGGATATTTTTCATCGTTTTACCCTTATATATAGGATATAGTCAATATTTTTCTGCGTTCATCAGTTCATCCACGGGAACGAAGCCCACAAGGTCATATTCGATGTACGCTTTCTGTTTTCGCTGGTGGCGATGCTTTTCATGCGGAGAGTCAGTTCCCGCAGCTCCGGCACATTTCTCTCCTTGATGATTAAAAATGAAATTGAGCCGTTACATAAGGCATTATCTGACTTAGCAAAGCTTCGCCACCGTTCGCTTGTACATAACGGGCCAAAATTTCATGGAAATATTTATTCTCATCGCCAGGAGCATATATATTTTTTCTGATTACCTGTTCATTGGTAAATTCATAGTGCGAATCATTTGCGGTTTCTTTATCCAACGAGTATTTCTCAAATCTACCATCATCACGGACGAATACGCTTAAAAACCACAGTTGTTTGCTATCCAACTGGATTCTCAGACGCCATTTTTCCATAGATTTGTCATGACTGATGTGATATGCACCTGAATATTTTTTATCCGGATGCTCTTCTTTCGCCATAATATATTCCAATGTATATTGAGGCACTTGTACAAACGAAAGATTAGTATACTTGCTGCAAAACCTTGTCATCGCTTCCTTAATTTGTTTAGTTATTTGGGATGACCAATCCTCTCTTTGAGGAACAGAAGGCTTTCCCCAGTCTGTCCGGTATCTTTTACTTTCACTGCGATTTAATATCGGAGTGCACCAGCCGACATGGTAATTTGTTCCGGCTCTTGCGACGCAGACATCCCGAAATTCATCCGCAATGTCGATAAATTCTTTTGGGAGATACGTCATTGCCTGCGTTTTGATTTTCTGCATAGAGCTATCAAAACGATTTGTAGCCCAGTTGCCATATCCGGCATAATAGATCCATGCAATTGAACCGGTTATCGCTCCGGTCGTGTCACAATCGCCGCCAATCGAAATGGCATTTCGGATAGCGTCTTCAAAATTTTCAGATTCCAAGAATGCAACGATCGCTTGCGGAACAGAACCTTGGCAGGAACCATCAAACTGATAGCTATCTCTTATGGAATCCAAAGTAAAATCCAAATTGTAATAGTGTTCGCTGACGTACTGCCTGATTTCTTCTTTTGATTTGCCGCTCTTTGCCAGAAAGACCGCTGCGCTGACCGCTTCCGCTCCCTTGATACCCTCCGGATGATTATGACTGACACAGGCACTTGCACGAGCCAAGGCTAATGCTTCGTCCATGGTAACTGCTACCAAACCGCAGGGAGAAACACGCATTGCGGAACCATTTCCATAACTTCCATAAGGTTTCGGATTTGATTGAAAGAGCCATTTGGCAAAGCTGCCACCATAGGCGCCGGTAGGATTCGGATATCTTCTACCGTAATCCTGCATTATCTCAACAAGAAATTCCTGAAAACCCTTTCCGTTTTCGCTCTTCTCAAACTGCTCTTGATAGCTGAGCATGATTGCTTTAGCAACCGCTACAGTCATAATCGTGTCATCTGTATAATCGCATCCCCGCGAAAATAAAGGAAACTTCTTGGTCTTAATATTATTAAATTCGTATTTTGATCCAACAATATCTCCAATAAAAGCACCAAACATAATGTACCTCCATTCATGTCTCTTGTGTGTATACACATTATGGCACAACGATTTGGCATTTTTCAATAGCCTTTCCGAGATTTATCGCATGCGTCCTCCATTCGTACCATAACTATTCAAAATGTAGTTTTTTTGTAATAAAATGGGCATTTTCATAGTGTCAATTCTAAAGAAAGAATAGTATAATAAATGGGAATGTTTTTGAGAGTACAAAGGAAAAAGAGGTTTCTATCATGTCCAGAAAAGAAGTTTTATTTCAATATTATTATGAGCATATCCGCCATAACATCGTGAATTTCCTGAAGTGGCTTGTGTTAGCTGTTCTGACCGGCCTGATCGTTGGCGGTGCCAGCGGTATCTTTGCCAAATGTATCGGCGCGGCAACCGCTTATCGTGACGCGCATATCAGGGTTTTTCTCCTGCTGCCATTTGCAGGACTATTGATCGTCTTCTTATATCAGAAATTAGGCAGCCAGGACGGCGGTACCAATCAGGTGCTCGCCACGATCAAGTCCAAAGATAAGATTCCATTTATCTCAGCTCCACTGATCTTCCTGTCCACACTGCTGACTCACCTTACCGGCGGTTCTGCCGGACGCGAGGGTGCTTCAATCCAATTCGGCGGAAGTCTTGGAAGCTGGCTTGGTAAGATGGCAAAGCTGGATGAATTTGACCAGCACGTGATGATCATGTGCGGCATGAGTGCTGCGTTCGCTGCCGTATTCGGCACACCGATGGCTGCTGCCGTATTTGCTATGGAGGTCGCAAGTGTCGGCGTCATGTATTATGCTGCATTGTTTCCATGCATGATCGCATCCATCATTGCGTCACGGTTTGCTGATGGAATGGGAGTAAACCCGGAGACATTTCTGGTAGTAAAGATACCGGAGCTTACGATTGCAAATGGTCTGAAGATTGGTCTGGTTGCAGTCGGATGCAGTTTTTTGAGCATCCTGTTCTGTATTCTGTTGAAATACACCAGCAAGTTCTATCAGAAATATCTGAAGAATCCATACCTGCGTGTCTTTGCCGCTGCATGCATCATCATCGCATTGACTGCACTGTTGAATACACGCGACTATATGGGTGCCGGAGGCAATCTGATCACCCGCGCCATCGAAGAAGGTCAGGCAAGACCGCTTGATTTCCTATGGAAAATGATTCTGACCGCACTGACCATGCGTGCCGGATACCGAGGTGGCGAAATCGTACCGGCATTCAGTATCGGCGCCACATTCGGATGTGTTGCCGGAAGCCTGCTCGGATTATCACCGGGGCTGTCCGCTGCCGCCGGAATGGCTGCCCTGTTCTGCGGCGTTACCAACTGTCCAATCACTGCCATGTTGATCTCCTTTGAATTGTTTGGATTCTCCGGTGTTGCGTATTATCTGATCGCGATATCCATCAGCTATTCGCTGTCCGGATATTACAGTCTGTATAAGGATCAGACCATCATTTATTCAAAGTACAAAGCAAGATATATTAATAGAAAAACACAATAAAAATCTGATTATCCGCTAAAACACAGTATCTATCAGCATTTTCAAGGAAACAAACACATCAATTTACTACTTATTTACTACTAACGAATGAGCCTTGATACGCTAGTTTTCTTAGATATGCAAAGATATGGTACAGCACATCAGTATTGAAACAAGAAAAATTTAATATTTCATAGACTATGGAACGCCTAACATGACGTTCCTTTTCTATTTCCAGCCGTTCTTATTGGACGGCTATTTTATTACTCAAAACGAAAGGAGCATTAGACTTATGAAAAAGATATTAAAGCGATTGTGTACGGGCTTCTTAGCTCTTGCAACTGTCGTTACTGCTTTACCGAGTACACCCGTTCATGCAGAAAGTAAGCAATACTGGACGGAAAGTGCAGAGCGTGTCGGTATCATTGAAAAAGTAATGAATGACGGTTCTATCGGTTCTACATTCAATGAGGGCATGATGAAAGTTGAGGGCGAAACTGCCTATTGTATTGACATCAATACAGATTTCAAAAATGGTTACAAGACCAGAGCTGACGCAAGCTCACGCATGAGTGCCGACCAGATTTCAGATGTGGCGTTATCCTTAGAGTATGTCAAACAGTATGGCGAAGCTCACAAGGAACTGAATTACAAGCAAGTCTATCTGTTGGAACAATGTGTTGTCTGGCAGAGATTGAGCGTACATCTTGGCTGGCAATGTGATAACGTGCGAGCTTCTTATGATGAAATTCCAAAGGCAACACAGGACGAAGTTTTCTCTGGTGCAAAAGCCTTTGTCAAAGAGAATAAAGGACGCTATGAATGTGGCGGTTATATCTACTCTGGCGAGGGGCAGGAATTAGGACAATTCTGGGCGAAACTGAATGTCGGAAATGCGAAACTACAAAAGACTTCCAGTAATACCAGCATTACAAACGGTAACGGGAATTACTCTGTCGCTGGTGCAATCTACGGTGTCTTTTCTGATAAGGACTGCACGAAACAGCTTGCCACCCTTACGACTGATGAAAACGGAAATACAGATGTTGTAGAGGTAAAAGCAGGCACAGTCTATATCAAGGAATTATCCGCACCAGCAGGATATAAAGTAGATAAAACTGTATATTCCTTAAAGATTGAAGCTGGAAAGACAGCGACATTGAACGTATCTGATACGCCAAAAGTAACGGACACTTTGATTGAGCTTTTCAAGATTGACATGGAAACACAGAAAGACAATCCGCAAGGAAACGCTTCTCTAGCAGGTGCGGAATTTACATGGAAGTATTATGCAGGCTTCTATACTAAAGACAATCTCCCTGCCGAAGCTACTCGTACATGGGTTACAAAGACAATCGCTGAAACAGACAGCGATGGGACAACCCACTACATCACAAAATTAGCGGACGCATACAAGGTGTCTGGCGACAGCTTCTATATGCAAGACGGTAAAGCCGTTTTTCCACTTGGAACACTAACCGTTGAAGAAACGAAAGCTCCAAATGGCTACTTACTTGACGGTGCATATATGCAGGCTGGCGATAAGTCCGAACAGATTAAGGGCTTATATGTAACACAGATTACCGAGGACGGCGACCTTGCCGTATTATCTGGAAGTAACCAGTTTTCCGTTTCTGACAAGGTTATCCGTGGCGGTGTCAAAATTCAGAAACGAGATTTAGAAACGGGCGATACAAAGCCACAAGGAAGTGCCACTTTGAAAGATACTGCCTTTGACATCATTTCCTTAAAAGATAATGCAGTATTGGTTGAGGGCAAGCTATACAAAAAAAATGAAGTGGTAAAGACAATTCGTACCGATATTGAGGGTGTCGCTTCTACTTCTGCCGACCTTTTACCTTATGGAAAGTTTCGTATCGTTGAAAGTGAAGCTCCAAACGGATATTTGACTGACGGTGCAAAACCGATTGATTTTACAATCACAGAAAATGGAAAAATTGTGGACTTAACCGACAAAGCCCATTCTATCTACAATCAGATTAAGCGTGGGGATATTGAGGGCGTGAAAATCGGTGCAGGCACACACAAGCGTCTTGCTGATGTTCCTTTTAGGATCACAAGCAAGACGACGGGCGAAAATCATGTCGTGGTAACTGATGATAACGGGCAATTCTCCACTTCTGCTGACTGGGCTTCTCATAAGCACAATACAAACGCAGGCAAGACCAGCGAGGACGGTGTGTGGTTTGGGATTTCTGAACCAGACGACAGCAAGGGTGCATTACCTTATGATACCTATATCATTGAAGAAATGCGTTGTGACAGTAACAAAGGCTTTGAACTTATCCCACCTTTTGAAATCGTGGTATCAAGAAATAACCTTGTGGTTGATTTAGGGACGCTGACTGATGAATACGAAAAAGAAATCTCTATCCATACCACAGCGACCAGCAAGGACGGCGAAAAGACTATCCTTGCAGGAAAAGAGGTAACAATCGTTGATACAGTCAAATTGGACGGACTTACAAAAGGCACAAAATATCAGCTCAAAGGCTGGCAGATGTTAAAGGAAGAAAACACCGAGCTTATCATTGACGGGAAACGTGTAGAAAACGACTATACCTTTATCGCTGATGATGAGGAAATGAAAGTGGAAATTTCCTATACATTCAATGCGTCTGCTTTAGGTGGCAAGAACCTTGTTACCTTTGAAGAATTGTATAATTTCAGCAATCCAGACGAACCCGTAAAAGTTGCGGAACACAAAGACATTGAGGACGACGGGCAGACGGTACTTATCACAGAGCGTATCATCAAAATTCATACGACTGCTACCGATAAGGACGGCAACAAAGAGCTTGAAGCTGGAAAAGACGTTACAATCATTGATACGGTTACTTTAGAGGGCTTAGAAGTCGGCACAAAATATCAGTTAAAGGGCTGGCAGATGTTGAAAAAAGAAAATGCAGAACTTCTTATCAATGGAAAGCGTGTGGAAAGTGATTACACTTTTACCGCTGACAGCGAAAACATGAAAGTAGAAGTTGCCTTTACTTTTGACGCTACTTCTTTTAACGGAAAACAGCTTGTAACTTTTGAAGAATTGTACGATTTAAGCAATCCAGACGAGCCGAAGAAAGTTACCGAGCATAAGGATATTGAGGATAAGGGACAGACGATTACCTTTAAGGAAAAACCAGAAGTCCCAAAAGAACCAGAGAAACCCGAAACACCACAGACACCAGAAAAGCCTAGCAGACCTAGCGACAGTCCCAAAACGGGCGATAACACCAACCTTTACGAACTGCTTGTACTTCTTTTAACTTCTGGTGCTGGACTGGCAGGTATCTTCTTCTACAAACGCCGTAAAATGAAGAAATCATAAGGCGGTAATGGTATGAGAAAAGGAAAATCACGCTCTCCGCCGAAGCTGTCAAACGGCAGACTTCCGCTTATTCTGGCTTGTCTGCCAACAACCTGCAAGAACACGGATAGTCAAGGGTGCGTAAGCATTGATTTTACCCTTTACTATCGGTGGGATTGCTGGTACTTCCCGAACCGCCAGAATAAGAAATCACAATCAAAAAACTTATCAAAAATAGAAAGAAACGAGGTAAAACAATATGGAAATGAAATATGTCGTGCCAGATATGGCACAGTCTTTTGGAACTCTTGAATTTGCAGGCGAAAGCGACCATGTTTTTGACAGAGATAAAGATAACCGCAGATTTTTCGCAAGAAGAAGCTATAACCTTTATTCAGATGTGCAGAGAGGGGAAAATGTTGTGGTGGAAATTCCCGTGCAGGCTGGCGAAAAGCATTTCAAGTATGAACAGAAAGTAAAACTTGTCAATCCGAAGTTATACGGCAGAGGTTACGCAATCGGGGATATGGGACATACCGATTATGTGTTGCTTGCTGATGATATTGTAGCAGTTGAAGAAAAGTAAAGGAGTGAAGCATTTATGAGATTATCAAACGGGTTTGTTATTGACAAAGAGAAAACATTTGGAGAATTAAAATTTACAGCGGTGCGTGATGTGTTCTTGCAGAATGAGGACGGGACACCGAGTACCCAGCTTAAAAAGCGTATCTATGATTTGAAGTGCAGTCTGCATGGTGGAATTATCCCCGTGTCCGTACCGCCAGAAGTACCGTTAAGGGAATTTCCGTACAATGCAGTTGTGGAACTTGTCAATCCAGTAGCCGATACGGTATCACGAAAAACCTATACAGGTGCAGATGTGGACTGGTATGTAAAGGCAGAGGATATTGTGTTGAAGAATAAAGGCAATCAGAACGCAGGTAATCCACAGAACCCTACACCGCAGGGACAACAGAAAAAATAGGATTGCCGAGTAAAAATTATATTGTAGAGCATACTGCATAACGGTATAATTATTTCATATCAAATATAATGGAGTGATGAAAATGAAGCATATCTTAATTGTTGATGATGATATTCATATAAACAAAATGTTGGACGAAGTTTTAGTACATGAAAGATATATGGTTTCCCATGCTTACTCTGGTACAGAAGCATTATTATTTTTAGCAGATACAAAACCAGATTTGATTTTGCTAGACTTAATGTTACCGGGATTGTCTGGGGAAGAATTATTACCACAAATATCAGATATTCCCATTATTGTTATGAGTGCAAAAGTAGATGTTGAAGATAAGGTATCTCTTTTACTTGGTGGTGCAGTTGATTATGTTACTAAGCCTTTTGATACAAAAGAATTATTGGCAAGAATTACTGTTGCACTTAGAGTTAAAACACCCTCATTAAACAGAACATTAGAATTTGAAGATATTACATTGGATACATTTACTTATGAAGTGTTCATAGAGGACAAAAAAGTAAAACTGACGAGAACGGAATATGCTATTTTGAAATTGTTAATACAAAATCCGAAGCAAGTTATTGTAAAGTCATTTCTTTTAGAAAAAATTAGTGAGGACACACCAGACTGTACTGAAAGCTCATTAAAAATGCACATTAGTAATTTAAGAAAAAAACTTCGTGATATAAGTGGAAAAGATTATATTGAAGCTGTTTGGGGAATTGGATTTAAAATGAGAACAGAATAAATCTTTACTGTTTCTTTACTGTTTTCTTTACCGTTTTCTTTACTCTTACAAGATAGAATAACTATATCAGAAAACAGGAGGTAAAAATCATGGAATATGTTCTTAAAACAAATTCTTTATGTAAGAACTACGGGCATTTTAAAGCACTCAACGGCTTATCAATGAATGTGCCTAAAGGTTCGATTTATGGTCTTATCGGCAAAAACGGAGCAGGCAAAACAACTCTTATACGGTTGATATGTGGTTTACAAGAGCCTACATCTGGCGACTATGTTCTTTATGGCAAAAAGCACATAGATAAGGACATTACAAAATCTCGTCGCAGAATGGGAGCAATCGTAGAAACACCGTCAATTTATGTTGATTTAACAGCGTATGAAAATTTAAAGGAGCAATACAAAGTATTAGGTATTCCCTCTGATGATGGAATTTCCGAAATATTAAAATTAGTTGGTCTTGAAAATACGGGAAATAAAAAAACAAAAAATTTTTCTCTTGGTATGCGTCAAAGACTAGGTATTGCGGTTGCTCTTGCAGGTTCGCCAGATTTTCTCGTTCTTGATGAGCCAGTCAATGGACTTGACCCACAAGGAATTATAGAAATTAGGGAATTGATCTTGAAGCTCAATCAAGAACATGGAATTACCGTTTTGATTTCTAGTCATATATTAGACGAGCTATCAAAACTGGCAACATACTATGGCTTTATTGACAATGGTAAAATGATAAAACAGATTAGCTCTATTGAATTGGAAAGTAAATGCCGAAAATGTACTCATTTAAAAGTATCAAGCACAAAAACCCTTGCTTATGTTTTAGACACTATGAACATTGAATATAAAATACTTTCTAATACAGAAGCGGATATTTTTGAAAAAGTTAATATTTCAAAATTAACGACAGAATTATCCAAAAAAGATTGTGAAGTTATTTCGATACATGAACATGATGAAAGTTTAGAAAGTTATTTTGTTAGCTTGGTAGGGGGTGCAAGACATGAATAAATTATTATCTGCTAATTTCTTTCGATTAAGGAAAAATAAATGTTTTAGGGGTTCATTAGCTTTTATGTTTGTGATTGGAATAGCTAGCCCACTATTGAGATATAGGGATATGAAACAGTCTGGATATATCAATAATCTTGACAATGGATTTTTCATGTGTGCATTGTTCATAGGAATTATTCTTGCTGTATTTTGTAGTCTTTTTATCGGTACAGAACATAATGACGGAACAATCAGAAACAAAATTATCGTAGGACAGAAAAGAGAAACTATTTATTTATCAAATATGGTAACTTGTTCTATTATTGCAATTACAATGTGTATTGTGTTTTTTGTTCCGTATCTCAGCGTTGGAATTCCTTTACTTGGATTTTTTGTTGCTGATATGAAAATGATTGTAATGATAGGAATAACTGTCTTGGTTTTATCAGTTACATTTGCTTCTCTTTTCACACTTGTAGCAATGCTCTCTCAAAATAAAGCTATTATTGCAGTAGCTTGTATTCTATTTTCATTTGGGCTTTTGTTTGCTGGTGCAATGTGTAATAGAATGTTGGACGCTCCAAAAACTATTCCAGCTTATTCGATAGGAGAAAATGGAGAAAACACAGCTCAAGAAATGGAAAATCCAAAATATTTAGACGGAACAAAACGAGAAATTGTGCAATTCATTTATGATGTAAATCCAGGCGGTCAAGCAATTCAATGTTCAACAATGCAAGTTGTTAATTTAACACGATTGCCTATATATTCCTTAGTAATCGTTATACTTACAACTGGTGCAGGTGTTTGGATTTTCAAGAAAAAAGATTTAAAGTAAAGGAGTGAAAAATTATGCTATGGTTATGGCTTTTCATAAGTGGACTGATTTTAGTGATTGTCTTGTTACTTATCAAGATACATTTATTACGAAAATCTGCAAAAGAAATAGAATGTTCATTCGCTGAAAAGCTCATAACCGATAGTAATACTCTGATTGATATTTCAAGCAACGATAAATATATGTGTCATTTAGCAAATGAAATAAATATCCAGCTACGAAAGCTCCGAGCTGAACGCAGAAAATTTCAAAAAGGCGATATAGAATTAAAAAATGCTGTTACAAATGTTTCTCACGATTTACGCACACCGCTAACCGCAATATATGGCTATTTGGATTTACTTGAACAAGAAGAAAAAAGTGAAAAAGTGAATAGATATATTGCTGTCATAAAAAATCGTACAGAAATGCTAAAACAACTAACAGAAGAATTATTTCGTTATTCTGTGATTTTAACTTCAGAAGAAGATTTAAAAATTGAACCTATTACTATTAACAATGTATTAGAGGAAAGTATCGCTTCATTTTATACAATTTTAAAAGAAAAGCAAATTTCTCCTAAGATTATCATTCCACAGAAAAAGATAGTTCGTAATCTTGACCGTTCCGCATTATCAAGAATATTTGCAAATTTATTGAATAATGTGGTCAAGTACAGTAATGGTGATTTAGAAGTTACATTATTTGAAAATGGAGAAATTCATTTTATAAACCATGCTTCAAATTTGACTGAAATAGAAGTTGGAAAATTATTTGGCCGATTTTATACAGTTAATAATGCTAGAAATTCAACTGGACTGGGATTGTCTATTTCAAAAGCATTAGTTGAAAAGATGAATGGTACAATTTCAGCCGAGTATAACAATGAAATGCTTAATATTTGCATTGTGTTTGATTTGTGAAAATAACTTTTTATAGCAGTTAGTCTTATGATTGACTGCTTTTTTCGTACCCAGAAAGGAGTGATTGATTTATGCGTAAGATTTGGAATAAAGGACACCGTATCAGAGCCAGCGACAAGCACCTTGTTTACCATTTTTCCATAGGAACGCTTCTGTTTATATTTGTGGCGGTTCTCCTGCTACTGAATATGAAACAGCTCATGCGTACCGATTGGGAGCATTTCAGCTTGTTAGAGAATGGCTTGACACTCTCCCCTTACAACTTCATAACCATACTGATAGCGACTGGTGCTTGTGTATTGGTCGCTTTTCTGTATTACCGCTTCTGTTACGACAGTTTCAAGAAGCTCCTGCACCGTCAAAAGCTGGCAAGAATGGTGTTGGAAAATAAGTGGTATGAAGCCGATACCGTACAAGACAGCGGTTTTTTTACTGACCTGCAAAGCAGATCAAGGGAAAAAATCGTCTGGTTTCCGAAGATTTATTATCAAATGGAAAAGGGACTGCTCCATATCCGCTGTGAAATCACGTTGGGAAAATATCAAGACCAGCTTTTACGGTTAGAGGATAAATTGGAAAGTGGTTTGTATTGTGAGCTGACCGACAAGACCTTGCATGACGGATATATCGAATATACTCTGCTTTATGATATGATAGCGAACCGTATTACCATTGATGAAGTACGGGCAGAAAACGGCTGTCTAAAGCTGATGAAAAATCTTGTCTGGGAATATGACGCACTCCCTCACGCCCTTATCGCTGGTGGGACTGGTGGCGGTAAAACCTATTTTCTGCTGACGCTCATTGAAGCCCTACTGCATACTGACGCTATCCTTTACATTTTAGACCCTAAGAACAGCGACCTTGCAGACTTGGGAACAGTCATGCCTAATGTCTATCACACCAAAGAAGAAATGATTGAATGCGTCAATGCCTTTTATGAGGGCATGGTACGGCGAAGTGAGGAAATGAAGCAACACCCGAACTATAAGACGGGCGAAAACTACGCCTATCTGGGACTTCCACCCTGCTTTCTTATCTTTGATGAATATGTGGCGTTTTTTGAAATGTTGGGGACAAAAGAAAGCGTGAGCTTACTTAGCCAGTTAAAGAAAATCGTTATGTTAGGGCGACAAGCAGGTTATTTCCTTATTGTTGCCTGCCAGCGTCCAGACGCAAAGTATTTTTCAGATGGTATCAGAGATAACTTCAATTTCCGTGTGGGACTTGGGCGTATCAGCGAATTAGGTTACGGTATGCTGTTTGGTTCAGATGTGAAAAAGCAGTTTTTCCAGAAGCGTATCAAGGGGCGTGGCTATTGTGATGTGGGAACAAGTGTTATAAGTGAATTTTATACGCCTTTAGTCCCGAAAGGACATGATTTTTTGCAGACTATCGGTTCTCTTGCACAAGCAAGGCAGGACGTGACGGCGACGTGCGAAGCGAAAGGCGACGGCACGGACTAGCCGTTGCTGGTGTGGCGAAGCCACGCCAGCAGGTAAAACCCCTCGGTATCTAACAGAGGGGTACGTTTGCAAATAGACAATAGAGAAAAAACATAGGAAACATAAGGCTTCTGGCATGATTTCCTAGCAAAATTCAGTTGTGAAGTCGCCTTAAAAAACTTCACACTTTACAGATTGGGGGTATAGTTCTGAATGAAGAACAATGGATAAAAGAATTACGGGAGAAACGGATTGCTTACGGTATCTCACAAGGCAGGCTGGCGGTGGCTTCTGGTATCACAAGAGAATATCTCAATAAGATAGAAAGCGGAAAAATGAAGCCGTCAAAGGAGCTTTTGGAAACTCTGCATAAAGAACTGGCAAGGTTCAATCCAGAAGCACCGCTTACCATGCTGTTTGATTATGTGAAAATTCGTTTTCCCACGCTGGATATACAGCACATCATCAAAAATATATTAAAACTGAATATCAATTATATGCTCCATGAAGATTACGGGCGTTACAGCTATACGGAGCATTATTCTTTAGGGGACATCTTTATCTATACGTCGGCTGACGAAGAAAAAGGTGTCCTTTTAGAGTTAAAGGGGCGTGGTTGCAGGCAGTTTGAAAGTTACCTGCTGGCACAGCAAAGAAGCTGGTATGACTTCTTCATGGACGCACTCATAGACGGTGGCGTGATGAAGCGTATCGACCTTGCTATTAACGACCATACGGGCATTTTGGATATTCCAGAGCTTGCGGAAAAATGTAGGAAACGGGAATATATTGGAAAGTCCAGAAGCTATAAGTTTTACCAGTCGGGCGAACTTATCAAGCACAGAGAGGACGACAGAGAATATATGGGGCGTACCCTTTATCTTGGTTCGCTGAAATCAGATGTGTATTTCTGTATCTATGAAAAGGACTATGAGCAGTACGTCAAGTTAGGGACACCGCTGGAAGAAGCCGACGTTATCAACCGTTTTGAGATACGGCTTAGAAATGAACGTGCCTATTATGCAGTACGGGATTTGCTGACCTACTATGACGCAGAGCAGACCGCCTTTTCTATCATCAACCAGTATGTGCGGTTTGTTGATGAAGAACCGGACAAGCGGAAAAATGACTGGAAACTCAATGACCGCTGGGCTTGGTTTATCGGCGATAACAGACAGAGTTTGAAGCTGACGACAAAGCCAGAGCCTTACACCTTAGACCGTACATTGCGGTGGGTACAAAGGCAGGTAGCACCGACCTTGAAAATGCTGAAAAAGATTGATAAAGGAAACGGTACAGACTACATGGAAACAATCGAACAGCAGGCAAAGCTCACAGAAAAGCATGAAATGATAATCAAACAGCAGACGACCCCTGCAAAAGATTTAGTAGAAAGTTAGGAGTGATAAAAAATGTGGGTATTATTAAAAGACTTCCTGCTGGTATCTATGGGAATGGGTATCGGCGTAGTCTTGATGTGTATTTTGAATGTTGGCAAAGAAGCTGACTATGAAATGAAACAATTAGAAGAAAGCGAGGACAATTAAATGAATTTCGGACAAAATTTATATCAATGGTTTTTATCAAACGCACAGAGCTTAGTGCTTATGGCGATTGTGGTTATCGGTATCTACTTAGGGTTCAAGCGTGAGTTTTCCAAACTTATCGGCTTCTTGGTAGTTGCCTTAATTGCTGTCGGCTTGGTGTTCAATGCTGGCGGTGTGAAAGATGTACTGTTAGAGCTGTTCAATAAAATTATTGGTGCATAAAATTTTATTGTGGTGCTGATATGAGAATGGTATAATTTAGAATATGAAATAAAGTGAATACGATTTGAGGTTGAAAATATGATTATTTATAGCAATTTGGAAATCAATAGAATAAAAGATTTTTGGGAGTTATTAAATTGTTTAGATACTGAAACAGATTACATGATGTACGAACCAAATGAAAGAAAAGCGAAAACTACTGTTCAAGAATTAAAATTAGATATTCAAGACAATGTAATTCAAGGTTTTGATTTTTTGCAGGTGGCAACAAAAAATGACAAAATAGTTGGTTATATTAGAGCAGAAAGAGGAAAATTTGAAAGAAATTTTCATACGGCATATATTGTTATAGGTATCTTAAAAAATATAGAGGAAAAGGTATTGGAACTACTTTTTTTAATAATTTAGATTTATGGGCTAAAACAAATAATATTGTCCGTTTGGAACTGACAGTTGAATGTTGTAATAATACTGCAAAAAATTTGTATGAAAAAAATGGTTTTAAAATTGAAGGAATAAGAAAAAAATCAATGTTTGTTGCTGGTTCCTTTGTTGATGAGTTTTATATGGCAAAAATTCTATAAAATAAATTTTCAACTTCATTATTTACAAAGTAATTGGGCTTAGGATTGAGGTGTTTTATTATGAATGAGAGAGAAAAAATCATTCGCTTATGGTTCGATATGTGGCTTAAACAGCAAGATTTAGGAATGGATAAAATTTTTACAGAAGATGTTGTTTATACGGAAAGCTGGTGTCCTAAATATGAAAATCTTAAAACAGTAAAACATTGGTTTAATGAATGGAATACTCGTGGTAAAGTCATTATTTGGGATATTAAACAGTTCTTTCATAAAGAAAATCAAACTGTCGTAGAATGGTATTTTAAAAATGAAATGAATACGGGAAGTGTTGAAGAATTTGACGGTATTTCCTTAATTGAATGGACAGAAGATAACAAAATCAAATCATTAAAAGAATATGGTTGCAATTTGAATAACTACAATCCATATCAGCACAGCGATAACCCTCAATTTAGAAATGAAAAAATAAGCTGGTTTTAAAACTTAATCAAATTATATCTATACACACAAAGCAGTTAGTCTTAGGATTGACTGCTTTTTTCTTACCTAAATTTCAGATTGGAGTGACGAAATGAACGATATTTTTAAGGATATGCAGGCGAAAGTCGGCTGTGAATACATTTCCGACCTGCCCTCTTACAAGCGTAAGGTGTGGCAGGAAATGAAACGACTGAACCCTGCCGATTATGAAGAAAGACAGTTAGAAGATTTTTCTAAATATGTGTTTGGTATGTCGTACCAGACCTTAAAAGATGTGATGAAACAACAGAGAGGACGTGAGGAACAATGCAGGAAACAAGGGTGCTGGTGGAAACGAAAGGAACAACTGGCGAAGAAACAATATCATACTGGTTCGACCTGCCGATAGATGTTGCAGAGTTTGAAGAAAAGTTAGGTATCGGTGCAGAAAGTGGGGATTACCTCATTATCGAAAAGGTAGTACCCTTTGCTGATGAAGTCCACGAACATACAAGCGTGTACCAGCTCAACGAATTAGATTTTATGTACCGCCAGCTTTCAAGTGATATGCAGGAAGAATATGTATCACTTCTTACCGTATATGAAAATTTAGAAGCACTTTATATTTGCAGGAATGTGATTACGGTTTATCCCAACTGCAAAAGCATGATTGATGTTGCAAGGCAAAAGCTGATGAACGACCCGACGTTCAAACATCTGTCCGAGGACTGTCAAGCATACTACTTTGACTTTGAAGCCTACGCTTCTCACTTACTGGAAAATAGACGCTATCTTGTAACGGAACACGCTGTCTTTGAACTGCCAGAGTAGGAAATGAGGTGGTGCTTATGATTGATGATATGGCGGTTTACATTGCTAATCTTGGCAAATACAATGAGGGCTATTTAGTCGGTGCTTGGTTCACATTTCCCATTGACGAGGAAGATGTGAAAGAAAAAATTGGCTTGAATGAACAGTACGAGGAATACGCAATCCATGATACTGACAACTTCCCCATTGCGATTGGCGAGTATGTTTCCATTGAAGAACTTAATGAGATGTATGAAATGATAGAGGAACTTCCCGACTATATCGTAGAGTGTCTGGACGAATTTATCAGCCACTACGGGACGCTGGAAGAAGTCGTGGAACACAAGGACGATATTTATTATTATCCCGACTGTGAAACTATGACAGACGTTGCCTATTACTACATAGACGAATTGCAGGCACTTGGGGATATTCCAGCCAGCTTACAGAACTACATTGACTATGAAGCCTACGGGCGAGATTTGGATATGGGCGGTTGCTTCATTGAAACAAGCCGAGGTATGTGCGAGATACCATATTAACGCTGGAAGATCAGCGACAAGCATTGTTGCTACTGACAGCATATTTCTCTTTTAAGGGACAGTCTGAAACATGGCTGTCCCTTTCTATTTTGAAAGGAGCTGAAAGAACTTGAAAAAGATTAAATCTTATACGGGTATCTGGAACGTGGAAAAAGTCTTATATGCAATCAATGACTTTAACTTGCCCTTTCCCGTTACCTTTACGCAGATTACATGGTTTGTGATTACGGAATTTATCATCATTCTGTTTGGGGATATTCCCCCACTTTCCATGATTGAGGGAGCATTTCTCAAATACTTCGGTATTCCCGTTGCTCTCACTTGGTTTATGTCGCAGAAAACTTTTGACGGAAAGAAGCCGTACAGCTTTTTGAAATCACAGATAACTTATGCCCTGCGACCGAAAATCACTTATGCAGGAAAAGCCGTAAAACTGCATAAGCAGATACTCAATGAAACAATCACGGCAGTAAGGAGTGTGAACTATGTTCCCGATAAAATATATTGACAATAACCTTGTCTGGAACAAGGACAATGAGGTGTTCGCTTACTATGAGCTGATACCGTACAACTATTCTTTCTTATCCGCAGAGCAGAAATTTATTGTGCATGACAGCTTTCGCCAGCTTATCGCACAGTCCCGTGAGGGTAAAATTCATGCCTTGCAGATTGCCACGGAAAGCTCAATCCGCAGTATGCAGGAGCAGTCAAAGAAACTGGTAACGGGGAAACTTCGTGAGGTGGCAGTCCAGAAAATAGACGAACAGACCGAAGCGTTAGTATCTATGATTGGGGACAATCAAGTGGACTACCGCTTTTTTCTTGGCTTTAAGCTCATGGTTACAGAAGAACAACTCAATCTGAAGAATATTAAAAAATCGGCATGGCTGACGTTCACGGAATTTCTCCATGAAGTGAACCACACGCTGATGAATGATTTTGTTTCCATGCCGAATGATGAAATCAACCGCTACATGAAAATGGAAAAGTTACTGGAAAACAAAATCTCCCGTCGTTTCAAGGTGCGTCGCTTGGAAATCAATGATTTTGGGTATCTCATGGAACATCTTTACGGCAGGGACGGTATCGCCTATGAAGATTATGAGTACCAGCTACCCAAAAAGAAATTGAACAAAGAAACGCTGATAAAATACTACGACCTTATCCGTCCGACAAGGTGTGTGATTGAGGAAAGCCAGCGGTATTTACGTTTGGAGCATGAGAACAAGGAAAGCTATGTGTCCTATTTTACCGTCAATGCGATTGTAGGCGAGCTTGATTTTCCCTCAAGTGAAATCTTCTATTTCCAGCAACAGCAATTCACATTCCCCGTTGATACGTCCATGAATGTAGAAATCGTGGAGAACCGAAAAGCATTAACAACCGTCCGCAACAAGAAAAAGGAACTGAAAGACCTTGATAACCACGCCTATCAAGCAGGAAGTGAAACCAGTTCAAATGTGGTGGACGCATTAGACAGCGTGGACGAGCTGGAAACAGACTTAGACCAGACAAAAGAAAGTATGTATAAGTTAAGCTACGTCATACGGGTGTCTGCACCCGATCTTGACGAGCTGAAACGCCGTTGTGATGAAGTCAAGGACTTTTACGACGACCTCAATGTAAAGCTGGTGCGTCCTGCTGGGGATATGCTGGGGCTTCATTCTGAATTTTTACCTGCCAGCAAGCGATATATCAATGATTATGTGCAGTATGTAAAATCAGATTTTCTAGCAGGGCTTGGCTTTGGAGCAACACAACAATTAGGGGAAACTACGGGTATCTATATGGGCTATTCCGTTGATACGGGAAGAAATGTGTACCTGCAACCGTCCCTTGCCAGTCAAGGTGTAAAAGGTACAGTTACAAATGCCCTTGCTTCTGCTTTTGTCGGTTCGCTTGGCGGTGGGAAATCGTTCTGTAACAATCTTCTGGTATATTATGCGGTGCTGTTTGGCGGTCAAGCAGTCATTTTAGACCCCAAAGCCGAGAGAGGCAACTGGAAAGAAACGCTCCCAGAAATCGCCCATGAAATCAATATCGTAAACTTAACCAGCGACAAGGACAACGCAGGACTTCTTGACCCATTCGTGATTATGAAGAATGTAAAAGACGCTGAAAGTCTGGCAATCGACATCTTGACATTTTTAACGGGTATTTCTTCAAGGGACGGCGAAAAATTCCCCGTACTTCGTAAGGCGGTGCGTTCCGTTACCCAAAGCGACAGTCGGGGCTTGCTCCATGTGATAGACGAGCTACGCCGTGAAGATACACCCATATCAAGAAATATCGCAGACCATATCGACAGCTTCACAGACTACGACTTTGCACACCTGCTGTTTTCAGATGGTACGGTGGAAAATGCAATCAGCCTTGATAACCAGCTCAATATCATTCAAGTAGCCGACCTTGTGTTACCAGATAAGGACACGACCTTTGAGGAATACACAACCATTGAATTGTTGTCGGTGTCTATGCTGATTGTGATTAGTACCTTTGCTTTAGATTTTATTCACAGCGACCGTTCTATCTTCAAAATCGTAGACCTTGACGAAGCGTGGGCGTTCTTAAATGTGGCACAAGGAGAAACGCTCTCTAACAAGCTGGTTCGTGCTGGACGAGCTATGCAGGCAGGCGTTTATTTCGTTACACAATCTTCTGGGGACGTGTCAAAGGAAAGTCTGAAAAACAATATCGGCTTAAAATTCGCTTTCCGTTCTACTGACATCAACGAGATAAAACAGACCTTAGAATTTTTCGGTATCGACAAGGACGACGAAAACAACCAGAAACGCTTGCGTGATTTGGAGAACGGACAATGCTTATTGCAGGACTTATACGGGCGTGTCGGTGTGGTGCAGATACACCCAGTCTTTGAAGAACTGCTACACGCTTTTGATACCAGACCGCCCGTACAGAGAAATGAGGTGGAGTGATGAAAGAAAGGATAAAAGGTGCGTTCACAAAAAAGAAGATTTTCCACTTTCTCAAAATGGCTCTGTTCGTGGTGGCACTCTCCCTTATCCTGCTTTCACTTCTGGGGACGGTGGCTCATGCGACGGGGCTTGTGGACGATATCATAAACGCAGAAAATCTTTATTCAAAATATCCCCTTTCCAACTACCAGCTTGATTTTTATGTAGATAATAGCTGGTCATGGCTTCCGTGGAACTGGCTGGACGGTATCGGAAAATCGGTACAATACGGGCTGTACTGCATTACCAACTTTGTCTGGACTATCAGTTTGTATTTGAGTAATGCAACGGGCTATGTGGTGCAGGAAGCCTATAAGCTGGACTTCATCAACGATATGGCAGACAGTATCGGGAAAAGCATACAGACCCTTGCAGGTGTAACACAGAACGGTTTTTCCAGTTCTGGCTTCTATATTGGTTTCCTGCTTCTCATTATCTTAGTGGTGGGAATTTATGTTGCTTATACGGGACTGATAAAAAGAGAAACCAGCAAGGCACTTCACGCTGTTATCAACTTTGTGGTGGTGTTCATTCTGTCCGCTTCATTTATTGCCTACGCTCCCGACTACATCAAGAAGATAAATGAATTTTCATCAGACATCAGCACCGCTTCTTTGGACTTGGGAACAAAAATCATGCTCCCCAACTCTGACAGCGAGGGCAAGGACAGCGTGGACTTGATACGGGACAGCTTATTTTCCATTCAAGTGGAACAGCCGTGGTTACTCTTACAATTCGGGAACAGCAACGCAGAGGAAATCGGAACAGACCGTGTAGAAGCTCTTGTATCGGCAAGCCCAGAGGACGAGGACGGGAAAACCAGAGAGGAAGTCGTGAAAACAGAAATCGAGGACAACGACAACAACAATCTGACGATACCGCAGGTAGTGAACCGTTTGGGTATGGTGTTTTTCCTCTTGTTCTTCAACTTGGGTATCACAATATTTGTATTCTTGCTTACGGGCATGATGTTGTTCAGCCAGATACTTTTTATTATCTTCGCAATGTTTTTACCTATCAGTTTTCTACTTTCCATGATACCGAGCTATGAAAGCATGGTAAAACAGGCAATCGTGAGGGTGTTTAATACCATTATGACACGGGCAGGAATCACGCTCATTGTAACGGTGGCGTTCAGCATTTCCAGTATGTTTTATAACATTTCCACGGACTATCCGTTCTTCATGGTGGCGTTCTTGCAGATAGTATGTTTTGCTGGTATCTATATGAAGCTGGGCGATTTAATGAGTATGTTCTCTTTGAACGCTAACGACAGTCAAAGCATGGGACGCAGGATATTCCGCAGACCGTATCTGTTTATGCGGCATAGGGCTAGGTGTATGGAACACCGTATTGCAAGGGCGGTAAGTGCTGGCGGTATTTCGGGCGGTGTCGCTGGTGCGGTGGCTGGAAGTGCCGTTGCTGGCAAGAGGGCTGAAAGAAAAAATACCGCTTCTAAAGAAAATCGGGGCAATACCACTTCCAGCGTGGGACAGCGTGCAGGCTCAAAGGTGGGTGCTGTCTTAGATACGAAAAATAAAGTGAAAGACAAGGCAAACGCTGTCAAAGAAAACATCAAGGATATGCCGACACAGACCGCTTATGCGGTGTATTCCGCAAAGGAAAAGGCAAAGTCCAGCGTGTCTGACTTTAAGCGTGGCATGGTGCAGGAACAGCAGTCCAGACAGACGGGACGATTGGAAAGACAGGAACAGCATAGACAAAATATCGCTGACAAGCGTATGGAGCTTCAAAAGGCACAAGAAGCAAGGCAGGCACAGCGAAAGGCTGACGGATCAGCGACAACGGGAGCTACCCGTCCCCATGAGCGACCAGCCACAGCTTCAACCATTCCAAAGCCGAGTGTGGAAAAAATGCAGGAAGTCAAACGCCCTGCCACAGCGACCACTTCAAAGATAAGTGAGCCAGTCAAGACAACTGTTATCAAAGAGCGTCCGTTATCTTCTGGTGCTTCTGATAAGAAAGCGACCCAGTCGGCACAGCCAGTACATAGGCAGAATGTAGAAAAAGTGGTATCGCAGGAAACACGCCAGAATTACAAAGCAGAGCGTACCACAAAGGCACAGACCTTTGAACAATCAAAGCGTACAACGGAACATACCGAAAAGAACCGTAACCTTGTAATGAAGAAAGGACAGAAGAAAAAATGAAACTGAAACATATCGCTCTTATTGGCAGTCTGTTTCCTATCCTCTTTTCTCTGGTGCTGTTCTTTGGTGTCCTCATTAGTGCGGACAGCGACGACGAAAACAGCAACTTTTCTGCTGGCATTACGGGTATGAATTTATCCGCAGAAGTTTTGAAACATCAGCCTATGGTGGAAAAATACGCCAGAGAAAACGGTATCTCCGAGTATGTCAATGTGCTACTTGCTATCATTCAAGTAGAAAGTGGCGGTACGGCAGAAGATGTTATGCAGAGTTCGGAAAGTTTGGGACTACCACCCAACTCTTTAGATACAGAAAGTTCAATCAAGCAGGGGTGTAAATATTTTGCGTCCCTGCTTTCTTCCTGCCAAAATCAAGGTATCGACGACTTGAATGTAGCGATACAGTCCTATAATTATGGCGGTGGTTATGTGGGATATGTGGCAGGAAAAGGAAAGAAATATACCTTTAATCTTGCAGAGAGCTTCGCCCGTGAGAAATCGGGTGGAAAGAAAGTAACCTACACCAACCCGATAGCCGTTGCAAAGAACGGGGGCTGGCGGTATGGCTATGGAAATATGTTCTATGTGGAATTAGTCAATCAGTATTTAACTGTTCCGCAGGTATCGGGAGAGCTGGCACAAAAGGTAATGAATGAAGCGTTAAAATATCAAGGCTGGAAATATGTGTATGGCGGTAGCAATCCCAACACTTCCTTTGACTGCTCGGGACTGACGCAATGGTGTTATGGAAAAGCTGGTATCTCCTTACCGAGAACAGCACAAGCACAATATGACGCTACCCAACATCTTCCGCTTTCGCAGGCAAAGGCTGGGGACTTGGTGTTTTTCCATTCTACCTATAACGCTGGTACTTATGTAACGCACGTTGCAATTTATGTAGGGAATAACCAGATATATCATGCAGGCGACCCGATAGGATATGCAGACCTAAGTAGTAGTTACTGGCAACAGCACTTAATCGGTGCAGGACGAGTAAAACAATAGAAAGGACTTGAAAATATGTTTAAGAAGAATAAGAAACAAACAGAAACTATCAAAGAACCAAAAGAAAAAAAGGTGCGTACTGTTAAGGTAGGCACACATAAGAAAACCGTGATTGCGTTGTGGGTGGTGCTTATCGCAAGCGTAAGCTTTGGAGTGTATAAGAATTTTACGGCTATCGACCAGCACACCACCCATGAAAAAGAAATCATTGAGCTTCGCTTGCAGGACACCAACGGGATTGAAAATTTCGTGAAGAATTTTGCGAAGTCCTACTACACATGGAATAACAGCAAAGAAGCGATTGAAGCAAGGACGCAGGCAATCAACGGTTATCTGACAAAGGAATTGCAGGACTTGAATGTTGATACAATCAGAACGGATATACCGACCAGCTCCACGGTTACAAATGTGATTGTATGGAGTATTGAACAGTCGGGAACGGACACTTTTTCTGCTACCTACGAAGTAGATCAGCAGATAAAAGAGGGAGAACAGACAAGCAATGTGAAAGCAACCTATACCGTAAAAGTCCATGTAGACGCTGACGGGGATATGGTAATCGTTCAGAACCCTACCCTTGCACCAGCAATCGAAAAATCAGACTATGAGCCTAAAACACCAGAAGCAGACGCAAGCGTGGACGCTGATGCCGTAAATGACGCTACCTCATTTTTGGAAACATTCTTTAAGCTCTACCCGACAGCTACAGAAAAAGAACTTGCTTACTATGTATCGGGAAATGTGCTTGAACCTATCGGCAGGGACTACTTTTATTCTGAATTGGTAAACCCTATCTTTATAAAGGACGGCGACAATGTAAAAGTCAAGGTTGCCGTGAAGTTCCTTGATAATCAGACAAAAGCGACGCAAGTATCGCAGTATGAGCTTGTATTACATAAGGATAGCAACTGGAAGATTGTAGGTTAATAAAATATGGAAAGTTTGCTTGACATTCTTTGCTCGCAGGAGTATCATAAGATTAGAAAAGGAAAGTAAACTTTCCATTTGTTCAAGAAAGGGGTATGTTGTGAAAAATCGTTTAGAAGAATTACGAAAACAAAGAGGTATTAAACAAGAAGATTTAGCGACTGCTCTTGAAGTATCTCGTCAAACAATAGGCTCTTTAGAAAATGGACGCTACAATCCCTCTATTATGTTAGCCTTTAAAATTGCAAGGTACTTTCAAATGAGCATTGAAGAAATTTTTATTTATGAGGAGGAAAGTAAATGAAGCATAAGATACAAAAAGTAGAATTATTTGTCGGTGTAATAGTTCTTTTAGGTGGTTTACTAACTTATGGTTTAGGAGTACATCAACTATTACCTGTACCTCGTCCAGATTTGGTTGTCTATGGTACAACACTTATTGGAATAATATTGATTTTAATGGGGTGTGATATATTCAGTAAGCCGACAAAAGAAATGCAAATATTAGAAAATGATGAAAGAAATATCGCAATTACTAATGCTTCTCTTGCGAATGCTTATAAAGTAACACTTACATTATTGGTTCTTGTATTATTTGCTCTTATCTTTATGGGATATATGAGTAAAGTTGTATTTTTTTCGATAGTAGGAGTTATTGCTATGATGTTGTATCATAAAAGTTGACACCCTATTCTCAAGGATTTTGATATATAATTATAATCAATACGAGAACAGGAGAAATAACCTATGGCACAGAATC